>NZ_QTKI01000099.1:0-13467 GCF_010820945.1 Rhodopseudomonas sp. BR0C11 | reverse complement strand
ACACCAATCTCGACCAGAGCGCGACGCGTTGGATCAAGCAGTTGCAGCCGCGGATGCTGCTGCTGTTGCCGGTGATGTCGTCGGTCGCCGATCGCCTCGACGAACTGCAGCCGCTGGGCGGCCCTTCGGCCCCGGTCGCGGCGCTGGTGGAGCGCACCCGCATCTGGATGGAAGGCGACGAGCCCGGTGACGCCGCGGTCCGTGACGCCTTGCTGGTTGACGTTCAGGCCGAGATCGATCAGCACCCGCATCGCGGCGGGTGGCGCGACCTGCTCGAACTCGGACTGCTGATGCGGCTTCGGGATCTGCTCAACATCCAATCCGACTGTATCGCGCTGGCTGCGGCAACCACCGGCAACGCCACGACGCTCGATGCGCCCTTGCACTATCCGATCGAACAGCATGTCGCGGTGGTGAAGCATCAGGACCACGGCATGGCGCTGCTCGCCGCGTTCGTGACGCTGTTCACCGTGATCACCTGTTGCACCTTCTGGATCGTGTGCGCCTGGCCGGCCGGCGGCACCGCCGCGATGATGGCCACGGTCGGCACCAGCCTGTTCGCCGCACGCGACGATCCGTATCCATCAATCGTCGGTCTGACCAAATGGACCATCGTGGCCGCTTTTGCTGCGGCGGCCTATCTGCTGCTGATTCTGCCGGCGGTGCACAATTTCGAAAGTCTGGCGCTGGTGCTGGCACCCGCGTTCATTCTGTACGGCGTGCTGATGGGCGCACCCGCGACCTATCCGATCGGCCTCGGCCTCGCCGTCAACACCGGCAGTCTGATCGCGCTGCAGGAGATGTACACCTTCGACACCGCAAGCTTCCTGAACTCGACCGTCGCCGTGGTCACCGGCACCGGCCTCGCCGCGCTGGTCACCGCCGTGCTGCGGCCTGTCGGCGCCGAATGGAGCGCGCTGCGCCTGATCAACGCCAACCGCGCCACACTGGCGCAGGCCGCAGATATCAGCAGCGAGAACCAGCGCGCCAGCGTCGCGGGACTGATGATCGACCGGATGATGCTGCTGGCGCCCCGCGCCGCCGCTGCCGGCCACACCATGCCGGAAGCGCTGCGCGAGCTGCGCGCCGGCTTCAACATTCTCGACCTGCATCGGGCGCGACTTGAGCTGTCGCGCGGCGCCCGTCGCCGGCTCGAGCTGCTGCTGATCCGGCTGGAGCGGCACTACGCGTCGGCTTCGATAGCGCCACCGGCCGGACTGCTCAGAACCCTCGACCGCGCCCTCGCCGCGGTTCGCAACGAGCCGAGCGGCACGGCGCGGCGCGCGGTGCTCGGCCTCGTCGGCCTGCGCCGCTGCCTGTTTCCGACCGCGAAGCCGCCCCGCCTCGCCCTTCAGGAGGCCGCCTGATGACTGCTGAACTCAACATCCTCGGCGTGTTCGTGCCGACCATCCTGATCTGCGCCGCCGCGGCGTTCATTCTCACCAGCCTGGTGTCGCGCCTGCTGGTGTGGCTCAACTTCTATCACCTCGTCTGGCATCACACCTTGTTCAATCTCACCATCTTCGTCGTCATCGTGTTCGTCGCTCTCGGTCTCGTTTCGGGGTGGCCGCAATGAAAGGGCCAGCCATGGGAAAAACTCCGCTTCTGCTCGTCCGCCTCAGCGTCACCACGCTCGGCGTCCTGGTCGCCGCACTGATCGGCTGGCGGCTGTGGGTGCACTACGAGATCGAGCCGTGGACCCGCGACGGCCGCGTTCGTGCCGACGTGGTCGCAGTGGCGCCGGACGTCTCCGGTCTCATCTCGGAGGTGCTGGTCATCGACAACCAGGTGGTGAAGAAAGGCGACATCCTGTTCCGGATCGACCGCGAGCGCTTCACCTTGGCGCTGCGCCAAGCCGAAGCGGCGGTCGAAGGCCGCGTCGCCGCGCTCGACGCCGCTAACAAGGATCTGGCACGCTATCGCAATCTCAGCAGCGACGCCGTCACCGAACAGAAGCGCGAGCAGATCACCGCCACCCAGGCCGAAGCCGAAGCGGCGCTGCACCAGGCGATCGCGGATCGCGACCTCGCCAAACTGAACCTCGACCGCTCCGAGGTTCGTGCCCAGGTCGGCGGGCTGATCACCAATTTCGATCTGCGCCCCGGCGCCTATGTCAACGCCGGCAGCGGCGTCGCGGCGTTGATCGACCAGGCGACGCTGCATGTCGATGGTTACTTCGAGGAAACCAAGCTGCCGTCGATCAAGGTCGGCGACCGTGCCGAGGTGCGGCTGATGGGTGAGCGCAGCCCGCTCTATGGTCACGTTCAGAGCATCGCCGGCGGCATTGAGGATCGCGACCGCAGCGCCGGCGCCAAGCTGCTGCCGAACGTCAACCCGACCTTCAACTGGGTGCGGCTGGCACAGCGCATCCCGGTTCGCATCGCGCTCGATCAGGTGCCGCCCGACGTCCGCCTCGTGGTCGGTCGCACCGCGACCGTGGTGATCGAGCGCCGCGGCGGCTGACCGCGCTACACGACCTATCTTCCGTCATTCCGGATTGCGCGCTCTTGCGCGCAAGTCCGAAATCCATAGTCCCTGGACTCGCGGTGACGCACTAAGGCTGCGAAGCTCTGCCAAGAAACAAAAGCCAGTGGTTATGGATTGCGGGCTCGCGCTCCGCGCGCCCCGGAATGACAAAAGATAGGCGATGCTACGCGCCCTCGACCGTCCCACCCGCAAAATTGCGATACAGGAAGCGGTCGCTGCCAGACGCGGCCTCCGCTTCTGCGGTCTTGAAGATGCGGTCGTGCAGCGGCGACAGCGCACAGGCTGGGTCGGTCGCGGCGGCATCGCCGGCGAGCGCGAAGGCCTGACAGCGGCAGCCGCCGAAATCGATCTCCTTGAAGGCGCAGCTGGCGCAGGGCTGCTGCATCCATCCGGTGCCGCGATAGCGGCCAAACGCCTCGGCGTTCCGCCAGATCTCGGCGATCGACGCGCCGCCCCTCACCGACGGAAAGTCGAGCCCGGTGATGGTTTCGGCACCTTGCCGCTCGGCGAGATGTTGAAGAACTGCCGGCCCCAGCCCCCCATGCACTTCTTCGGCCGTGCCGCGTAGTAATCCGGGATCACGTAGTCGATCGCCAGCACGCCTTTCAGCTGGTCGCGTGCCGCCTCGACCGTCGCGGTGCAATCCTCGATCTGCGCTAGCGTCGGCATCAAGGCGGCGCGGTTCTTCAGCGCCCAGCCGTAATACTGCACATTGGCGACTTCGAGCCGGTCGGCGTCGAGCTGCACCGCCATCTCGATGATGTCGGGCAGCAGGTGCAGGTTCTGCCGGTGCATCACTGCATTGACGGTGAGCGGCAGATCGAGCTCGCGGGTCCAGCGCGCCACCTCGAGCTTCTTGGCGTGCCCGCCGGCAAAGCCACCGACGCGGTCGGCCAGCGAAGCCTCGCTGCCCTGAAAACTGATCTGCACATGCGCCAGCCCGGCATCGGCCAGCGCCGCCAGCCGCTCGCGGCTCAGCAGCACCGCGGAGGTGATCAGATTGGTGTAGAGCCCGACCTCGGTGGCGTGACGCACCAGCTCGACCAGATCCTTGCGCGCGGCCGGCTCGCCGCCGGAGAAATGCACCTGCAGCACGCCGATGCTCGCAAGGTCGCTGAGCACCCGCTTCCACTCGTCGGTCGACAGCTCCGCGCCGCCCCGCTCCAGCTCCAGCGGATTGGAGCAATACGGGCATTGCAGCGGGCAGCGATGCGTCAGCTCCAACAGCACGGCGAGCGGAATGCCGAACGTCTCCGCGACGCTGCCCGGCTTCTCCAGCACGGCGACGCCATCGGAACCCGCAACGCTGGTGGCGGCCTCGGTCACGGCGCGGTCTCCCGCGCCTCGGTGAGAAAGCCCTTGTCGGCGAGGTCCTGCAGCATCGTCACCACGTCGCGGCCGATCTCGCCACGGTCGGCAGTGTACTTCGCCGCCAGCGCATCGATGATCGCCGCCACATCGCGCGCGCCGTCACAAAGCTGCAGGATCTCAACCGCGATCTCGTCCGGCGCCAGCACCCGCTCCGGCGCCAGGATCACCCAGCGCTGCCGGGTGTCGTCGAACTTCAGACGGGCGTGGCGCGGCAGCACCGGACGGCTCGCCTCGCTGACGCTGATCCGGCGCGGCGCCATCGGCTCAGACTCCTTCCGGCACGAAGGCGCCGGGCGGGATGTGGCCGTCGACATAAGCGTGATGCAGCGCGTCGAGCTGCGCCCACAGCACGTTGGTCTTGAAGATCAGCGCGTTGCACACCGCCTCGCGCTCGCCCGGGGTGGCGGCGTGCTGCTTGACGTAGCGCAGCGCAAAGTCGGCATCGCGCGGCGCCTGCTCCAGCCGGCGCTTGAAGTAGCTCATGATCTCCGGATTGACGAAGTCGTAATGCGCCAGCATGCCCGCAATGCGCTCTTCGTGCAGATTGGGCGCAAACAGCTCGGTGAGCGATGACGCGATCGCTTCCAGCGGCGTACGATCGCGGACGAAGTGCACATAGGCGTCCACCGCAAACCGCGTCGCCGGCAGAATGCCTTGGGTGGATTCGACATAAGCGCTGTCGAGGCCAAGGCCTTCGGTCAGCTTCAGCCAGCGCTCGATACCGCCTTCGCTGGACAGATCGCCGTCGTGATCCTCGATCCGGTGCCGCCACTCGACGCGGGTGGCGCGGTCGCGAAACCGCGAGATCACCACCGCGTCTTTGATCGGGATCGAGCTCTGATAATAGTAGCGGTTCAGCGCCCAGGCCTGCACCTGGCCTTTGTTGAGCTTGCCGCCGTGCAGCAGGCGATGAAACGGATGCAGATTGTGATAGCGCGCGGCACCGATCTGGCGCAGCGCCGCTTCGAGCTCGTCGGCATTGGCGAGCGGCGCGGCGCCGTTCAGCGAAAACGCGGTCATCGCATTCACAGCGTCACCTCCGTGCCGTCCGCCGGGATCTGCCAGCCGGCCGCTTCGATCTGCCCGCGCTCGGCCGAGTGAGCCAGCAGCGCCGGGTTTGAGTTGTTGACGTGAACGAATAGCTTTTGCCCGATGCCGAGATCGGCCAGCGCAGCGATCGCGCCATCGTGGCCCGCCATCGCGATGTGCCCCATTGCCTGTCCGGTCTTGGTGCCGAGGCCGGCGGCGATCAATTCGTCGTCGCGCCACACCGTGCCGTCGAACAGCACCAGCGGCGCGCCGGCCAGCCGTGCCTTGAGATCATCGGTGACGCGCGCGCACGCGGTCAGCACATGCACCGTCTGGCCGGTCGCGGCCTCGGTGATGGTCAGGCCGAGCGTATCGCCCTCGCCGTCCGCACCACCGGGATGGGTCTGCCCTTCGAGATACCAAGCGCCCTTCCCCGGCACCGCAAAGGCGCTCACCTCGAGGCCGGACGGCGCGCCGTCCGGGAGCCGAAGGGCGAACGGCTGATCGACCGCGATCGGCTGCCGTGCCACCAGCTTTTCATTCAGCACGTTGAAGATGCTGTTGGCCTTCAGGATCGCCAGCACCTTGGCGTGTGCATAGATCGTAAACGGCGAGCCCTCGCGCATCGACAGCAGGCCAGTGACGGCATCGACCTCACCATTGGTGAGGATCACACCGGCAATTGGGCTGTGCCGCAACGCGCCGGGCCGCGGATGCAGTTGCGGCGTGGCGATGATCTGCTGGCGTAAGTCCGGGGCAGCGTTGATAAGGAACCAATGCGCGCCATCGGCGCTGACGGCCACCGACGCCTGAGTGCGGCGAAGTTCGGGATCGGCGAACGCCGCGCGGCAGACCGGACAACCGCAATTCCACTGCGGCACCCCACCGCCGGCTGCGGCGCCGAGAACGATCACCCGCAGCATCGACCGCCTTCCACTGAAGTCTTCAACGACGACGCACGACCGCTCACCGTCGCGACCGACAGAAACTGCCGGCCGCGCCGTGTGCCGTCGTCACAACGAAGCTGCGATTCGATTACTTGCGCGCCGCGCAGGCGTACATGTTGATTTCCATGCCGACCGCGATCTCGACGATTTCCGGTTTCTTCCAGGCCATGAGGTCCTCCCGATTTGCTGGTCTGATGCCGCAATGGAATGAGGATAGGTCTGCTTCCTAACCCGCGCAAGCAAACAGCGTTGCGCGGTGCAGCGATCACTCCACGGTGAACGGCGACCGACCAACACGGAAGATACCCGCCTCTGGTCGTAATCGCGCCCCGGCTTCCCGCCGGCAAAGCGGACCACCGGCACTTCCGAATGCTGGCATGCCAGAACGTCCCGCGAACACTCCGCGAACGCACAAACCGCCTTGAGAACGGCTTGACCGGTTGGCATCTGGTATGCCAGATCTGGGTCGACGGCGGCCTACCCCCGCCTAAGGACCTCCATGATCGCGCGTGCCCGCCCCACTCCGAACGAGACGCCCGCCGAGCCCGAGCTCGGCATCATGCGGCTCGCGCCGGAGACCAGCTTCAAGACCAAGGCCTACGAGGCGCTGAAGCAGGCGATCCTGAAGATGGACATCTACACCACGCCCGAGCCGGTGATGCTCGACGAGCGCGCGCTGTCGGACAAGCTCGGCGTCAGCCGCACGCCGATCCGTGAAGCGATCGCGATGCTCGAGCAGGAAGGCCTGGTGAAGGCGGTGCCGCGCCGCGGCATCATCGTGGTGCGCCGGACCAAAGCCGAGATCGTCGACATGATCCGCGCCTGGGCGGCGCTGGAGAGCATGGCGGCGCGGCTGATCACCATCGTGGCGCGTAAGCGCGACATCGCGGCGCTGCGTGACGTGTTCAAGGAGTTCGGTCCGGGCCGCCTGCCGCAGGATCACATCGACGAATATTCCCGCGCCAACATCGTGTTCCACCAGACGCTGATCTCGCTGAGCGAGTCGCCGGTGCTGGTCGACATGACCAACGACATCCTGATCCACGTCCGCGGCTATCGCCAGCTCACCATCGGCCGCAAGGAGCGCATCGCCGCCTCCCTGCCCGGGCATCTGGCGATGATCGAGGCGCTCGAAACCCGCGACACCGAACTCGCCGAAAAGCTGGCGCGCGATCACACGCTGCGGCTGGCTGCTTATGTCGAGACCCACGGCCAGGAGCTGTTCGCCTGACGCACGCCTATCCACGTCATTGCGAGCCGAAGGCGAAGCAATCCAGGACGCAAGCACGGGCCGCTGGATTGCTTCGTCGCTTCGCTCCTCGCAATGACGAACTGAGAGCTGACCTCGACAAGAAATTGAACACCACGGAGTAACCAGATGACCAAGGCGCTCGACGGCGTTCGCGTTCTCGACTTCACCCATGTCCAATCCGGCCCGACCTGCACGCAGCTGTTGGCGTGGTTCGGCGCCGACGTCATCAAGGTCGAGCGTCCCGGCAGCGGCGATATCACCCGCGGTCAGCTGCAGGACATCCCGAAAGTGGACAGCCTGTATTTCACCATGCTGAACCACAACAAGCGGTCGATCACGCTCGACACCAAGAACCCGAAGGGCAAGGAGGTGCTGACCGCGCTGATCCGCACCTGCGACGTGCTGGTGGAGAATTTCGGTCCCGGCGTGCTCGACCGCATGGGCTTCACCTGGGAGAAGATCCAGGAGATCAATCCGCGGATGATCGTCGCCTCGATCAAGGGCTTCGGTCCTGGCCCATATGAAGACTGCAAAGTGTACGAGAACGTCGCGCAGTGCACCGGCGGCGCTGCCTCGACCACCGGCTTCCGCGAAGGCCTGCCGCTGGTCACCGGCGCGCAGATCGGCGACAGCGGCACCGGCCTGCATCTCGCACTCGGCATCGTCACTGCGCTGTATCAGCGCCACCACACCGGCCGCGGTCAGCGCGTCACCGCGGCGATGCAGGACGGCGTGCTCAATCTCTGCCGCGTCAAGCTGCGCGATCAGCAGCGCCTCGCCCACGGCCCGCTCAAGGAATACAGCCAGTTCGGCGAAGGCATCCCGTTCGGCGACGCGGTGCCGCGCGCCGGCAACGATTCCGGCGGCGGCCAGCCCGGCCGCATCCTGAAGTGCAAGGGCTGGGAGCAGGATCCGAACGCCTATATCTACGTCATCACCCAGGCCCCGGTGTGGGAGAAGATCTGCGACGTGATCGGCGAGACCGGCTGGAAGACGCATCCGGACTACGCCACGCCGCCGGCGCGGCTGTCGCGGCTGAATGAGATCTTCGCCCGGATCGAACAGTGGACCATGACCAAGACCAAGTTCGAGGCCATGGAAATCCTCAACGCCGATGACATCCCCTGCGGCCCGATCCTGTCGATGAAGGAACTCGCCGAGGATCAGTCGCTGCGCGCCACCGGCACCATCGTCGAAGTCGATCACCCCGCCCGCGGCAAGTATCTGTCGGTCGGCAACCCGATCAAGCTTTCGGACTCCCCCACCGAGGTGAAGCGCTCGCCGCTGCTCGGTGAACATACCGACGAAATCCTACGCGACGTCCTCGGCTACAGCGACGCGCACGTCGCCGAGATCCACGATTCCGGCGCGACCGCCCCGCCGCGCAAGCAAGCGGCGGAGTAATTGCTGCATCGCATTCGCCGCGCCCGAATACCACGGGCGCGGTCGGACTAACTCGTCCGCATGTCATAACAAGTCAGGTTGTTATTTCCCTCCTTGCGCCTGGTGATTAGCACGATCACAATGGCGACGGTACGGCTCCCGACAGAGGCGCCGGCTCACGGAGGAAACATGACGGACACGGTGCACGGGGTGGCCGCCGCGCAGACGCGGCGCGTGAGTGAGAGCTATCGCTGGACGCAACTCGCCATCGGCGTCGGCGCGATGGTGATGATCGCCAACTACCAATACGGCTGGACGTTCTTCGTCCCCGACATTCAGAAAACCTTCGGCTGGGACCGCGCCTCGATCCAATGGGCATTCACCCTCTTCGTATTGTTCGAGACCTGGCTGGTGCCGATCGAGGGCTGGTTCGTGGACAAATACGGTCCGCGTCTGGTGGTGCTGATCGGCGGCATCCTGTGTGCGATCGGCTGGGCGATCAACGCGCAGGCGACCACGCTGTCGGGCTACTATCTCGGCATGATCGTCGCCGGCATCGGCGCCGGGGCGGTGTACGGCACCTGCGTCGGCAACGCGCTGAAATGGTTTCCGGACAAGCGGGGACTAGCGGCCGGATTGACGGCGGCTGGATTCGGGGCCGGCTCGGCGCTCACCGTCGCGCCGATCCAGGCGATGATCCGCGACTCCGGCTTTCAGACCACCTTCATGTACTTCGGTCTCGGCCAGGGCATCGTGATTGTGTTCCTGTCGCTGCTGCTGCTCGCGCCGAAGCCGGGACAGGTGCCCTCGCCCACCCGCAACGCCAACGTGTTCCAGACGCGGCGCGACTACCGGCCGACCGAAGTGCTGCGCCAGCCGGTGTTCTGGCTGATGTACTTCATGTTCGTGATCGTCGGCGCCGGCGGGCTGATGGTCACCGCCAACCTGAAGCCGATCGCCGCCGACTGGAAGATCGCCGACACCCCCGTCACGCTGATGGCGATGACCATGACGGCGGTGACCTTCGCGGCCACCTTCGATCGCATCCTCAACGGCCTGACGCGGCCGTTCTTCGGCTGGATCTCCGACAAGATCGGCCGCGAGAACACGATGTTCATCGCGTTCGGGCTCGAAGGCATCGGCATCTACGCGCTGTATGCGCTGGGTCAGGATCCGGTGTGGTTCGTGCTGCTGTCGGGTCTGGTGTTTTTCGCCTGGGGCGAGATCTACTCGCTGTTCCCTTCGACCTGCACCGACACGTTCGGGGCGAAGTTCGCCGCCACCAATGCGGGGCTGCTCTACACCGCCAAGGGCACCGCGGCCCTGCTGGTGCCGCTCGCCAACTCGCTGCAGCAATCGAGCGGCAGTTGGGACCTGGTGTTCCTGCTCGCGGCCGCCGCCAACATCCTGGCGTCGCTGCTCGCGCTGCTGGTGCTGAAACCTTGGCGGCGCAGCGTCGTCGCCAAGAGCGAAATGGTCTGACCGGCGCGGCGGCAACGCGCGCGCCGCAGACCGATCTGGTGTCACCGCGGCGTGGCCGAACGGCCACGCCTGTCTTGTCGTCTGTCTGATGGGAAATCGCATGAAAGTCTGTATCTATGGCGCCGGCGCGATCGGCGGTTATCTCGGCGTCCAGCTCGCTCACTCCGGCGCCGCCGACGTCAGCCTGGTGGCGCGCGGCGCGCATCTGCAGGCGATGAAGGAGAACGGGCTCAAGCTGCTGATCGGGGACGAAGAGCGGGTGATCAAGCCCAACGCCACCGACAAGCCAGCCGAGCTCGGCGTGCAGGACTTCATCATCATCTGCCTGAAGGCGCATTCGATCACCGGCGCGATCGAGTCGATGAAGCCGCTGCTCGGCTCGCACACCCGCATCGTCACGGCGGTGAACGGCGTGCCGTATTGGTACTTCTATAAGCACGGCGGCAATGAGTTCGAAGGCCGCACCCTGGAGAGCATCGATCCGGGCGGCCGGCAGTGGAAGGAGCTCGGCCCCGAGCGCGGCATCGGCTGCATCGTCTATCCGGCGACCGAGATCGAAGCGCCCGGCGTGATCCGCCACGTCTATGGCGACAAATTCCCGATCGGCGAGCCGTCGGGCGAAACCACCCCCGACGTCGAGAACCTGTCAAAGGTGTTCGAAGCTGCCGGGCTGAAGGCGCCGATCCTCGACCGCATCCGCGACGAGATCTGGCTGAAGCTGTGGGGCAACGTCTGCTTCAACCCGATCAGCGCGCTGACGCATGCCACGCTGGACGTGATCGCGTCCGATCCGGCGACACGCGCGCTATCGAAGGCGATGATGCTGGAAGCGCAGCAGATCGCCGAGACCTTCGGGGTCAAGTTCCGCGTCGACGTCGAACGCCGCATTGAAGGCGCCCGCAAGGTCGGAGCGCACAAGACCTCGATGCTGCAGGACCTCGAGCGCGGCCGCCCGATGGAGATCGATCCGCTTGTCACCGTGGTGCAGGAAATGGGCCGGATGACCAACATCCCCACCCCCGCGATCGACTCGGTGCTCGGCCTCGTGATCCAGCGCGCCAAGGTGGCGGGGCTGTACTAATCGAGCGCACTCCCCTCCTCGTCATTCCGGGGTGCTCGCGCAAGCGCGCGAACCCGGAATCCCGAGGTTGTTAGCAACGAAGCCTCTCCCCGTCATTGCGAGCGCAGCGAAGCAATCCAGAAGCGCCGAGCACGGAGCTGGATTGCTTCGTCGCTACGCTCCTCGCAATGACGCTGAAACAGCTTCAGTTATAGGAACGACAAAGGAGACCATCGCCGTGACCAAATGGGTTCGTTTTCGCGCCAAGGGCGCGGTCGGGTTCGGCATCATCGCGCATTCCGATATCATCGTGCATGACGGCGACATGTTCGGCGCCAACAAACCGACCGGGCAGACTCTGCAGCTCGGCGATGTCGAGCTGCTCGCTCCGTGTACGCCCAGCAAGATCATCGGGCTGTGGAACAATTTTCGCGCGCTCGCCGCGAAGCTCAACCAGTCGATCCCGCCGGAGCCTTTGTACTTCCTCAAAGCCACCACCAGCGTCGCATCGCACGGCGCCGTGGTGAACCGTCCCGCGTCCTACGACGGCAAGGTGGTGTACGAGGGCGAGCTCGGCATCGTCATCGGCACGCGCGCCAGCAACATTTCCGAAGCCGACGCCGCGTCGCACATCTTCGGCTACACCTGCGTCAACGACATCACCGCGGCCGATATCCTCAACCGCGATCCGAGCTTCCCGCAATGGGCGCGCGCCAAGAGCTTCGACGGCTTCGGTCCGTTCGGCCCGGCGATCGCCACCGGGCTCGATCCGCAGGCGCTGTCGATCCGCACCATCCTCAACGGCGCCGAGCGGCAGAACTATCCGGTCGCCGACATGATCTTCACTCCGCACAAGCTCGTCAGCCTGCTGTCGCACGACATGACGCTGGAGCCCGGCGACCTGATCTGCTGCGGCACCTCGGTCGGCGTCGGTGTGATGAAAGAACCGGTCAACGCCGTCACCATCGCGATCGAAGGCATCGGCGAACTGCACAACGAATTCCGTCAGGCGGCGAAAGCCTGACGCTCTCCACACGCGCCGTCATTCCGGGGCGCGCGAAAGCGCGAACCCGGAATCCAGAAGTTGCTTTCACGACGCAGTCATTCCGGGTTCGCTCGCTGGCGCGAGCGTCCCGGAATGACTCGGTGAGATGACGCTCCCCTCCCCACGCATTGGACATTTCGCTGTCGCTTCGGCAATCTCCCGGCCGCCAGCAACAGCAACAGGCGCGTCAGGCGCCGGATTGTCCAAGGGGGACCCAAATGATCAAGACCCGTTTCACCGAAGCCTTCGGCGTCGAACATCCGATCGTGCAAGGCGGCATGCAATGGGTCGGCCGCGCCGAGCTGGTCGCCGCCGTCGCCAATGCCGGCGCGCTCGGCATGATCACCGCGCTGACGCAGCCGACGCCGGAAGATCTCGCCAAGGAAATCGCGCGCTGCCGCGAGATGACCGACAAGCCGTTCGGCGTCAATCTCACCATCCTGCCGGCGATCAAGCCGCCGCCTTATGCCGAGTATCGCCGCGTCATCATCGAGAGCGGCGTCAAGATCGTCGAGACCGCCGGCAACAAGCCGCAGGAGCACGTCGAGGACTTCAAGAAGCACGGCGTCAAGGTGCTGCACAAATGCACCAGCGTCCGCCACGCGCTGTCGGCGGAGCGGATGGGTGTCGACGGCATCTCGATCGACGGCTTCGAATGCGCCGGCCATCCCGGTGAGGACGACACCCCCGGCCTGGTGCTGATCCCGGCCGCCGCCGACAAGATCAAGATCCCGATGATCGCGTCCGGCGGCTTCGCCGATGCGCGCGGCCTGGTCGCGGCGCTGGCGCTCGGCGCCGACGGCATCAACATGGGCACCCGCTTCATGTGCACCAAGGAGAGCCCGATCCATCAGGCGGTGAAGGAAAAGATCGTCGCCAATGACGAGCGCTCCACCGACCTGATCTTCCGCACCCTGCGCAACACCTCGCGGGTCGCCAAGAATGCGATCAGCCAGCAGGTGATCGAGCTGGAGAAGCAGGGTGCGACCTTCGAGCAGGTCAAGGAGCTGGTCGCCGGCTCGCGCGGCAAGATGGTCTATATCAACGGCGACACCGACGAAGGCGTATGGTCGGCGGGCATGGTGCAGGGCCTGATCCATGATATTCCAAGCTGCGCCGAGCTGGTGTCGCGGATCGTGCGCGAGGCGGAGGCGATCATCCGCGGCCGGCTCGAGGTCATGACCTCGGGCGGCGCGCGCGAGGCCGCGGAGTAAGACGCGCGCGCCGGGCCGGCGCCGCGAGAACAGGACAAGCTTGCGATGAAAGCCTATGTCTACGGCGCCGCCGGCGCCGCCATCACTGAAGTCGACAAGCCGGCGCCGAAAGGCCCGCAAGTCCTGATCCGGGTCCGCGCCTGCGGGCTCAACCGCGCCGCACCCGGCCTGCCCCAGGGCCCCCCGCCGGGCCCCGC
>NZ_QTKI01000098.1:0-13545 GCF_010820945.1 Rhodopseudomonas sp. BR0C11 | reverse complement strand
TGCCTGAGGGGCCGGAAGGCGCGGATGAGCACGGCAATGTCGAGCATCACCGCTTCGGTGAGAAGCCGATCTACACGTTCACGCCCAAGCCGCATTACGATCTCGGCGAAGCCCTCGGCATGATGGACTTCGAAGCCGCGGCCAAACTCTCCGGCGCGCGCTTCACGGTGCTGAAGAAGGGCCTCGCCCGTCTCGAACGCGCGATCGGCCAGTTCTTCCTCGACGTTCACACCGGCGACCACGGCTACACCGAAGTCAATCCGCCGCTGCTGGTGAAGGACGACGCGATGTTCGGTACCGCGCAGTTGCCGAAGTTTCGCGAGGATCAGTTTGCCGCCGGCGCAATCGGCAGCGGCGGCGAGGGCTACTGGCTCATCCCCACCGCCGAAGTCTCGCTGACGAACCTCGTGCGCGAGTCCATCCTCGACGAGAAAGAGCTGCCGATGCGGCTCACGGCGCTGACGCCGTGCTTCCGCGCGGAAGCGGGCGCGGCGGGGCGTGATACCCGCGGCATGATCCGGCAGCATCAGTTCACCAAGGTCGAGCTGGTGTCGATCACCACCCCGGAGCAGTCCAAGGACGAGCACGAGCGGATGCTGTCCTGCGCCGAGGAAGTGCTGCGCCGGCTCGGACTGCACTACCGAGTCATGACGCTGTGCACCGGCGACATGGGCTTTGCCTCGCAGAAGACCTACGACATCGAAGTCTGGATGCCGGGGCAGGGCGAGGGCGGTGCGTACCGCGAAATCTCCTCGTGCTCGGTGTGCGGCGACTTCCAGGCCCGCCGTATGGACGCGCGCTCGCGCGGCCCGGACGGCAAGCCGCGTTTCGTCCACACGCTGAACGGCTCCGGCACTGCCGTCGGCCGTGCGCTGATCGCGGTGATCGAAAACTATCAGCAGGGAGACGGCTCGATCGCCGTTCCCGACGTGCTGCAGCCTTACATGGGCGGCCTGAAGGTGATCGCGAAGGCGTAAGACTGATGACTCTCTCCGTCATTGCGAGCCAACGGGTCGGCGCAAAGCGTCGCCCAATGAAAGGATCGGCGAAGCAATCCAGCTCCGTGCACCGGGCTCTGGATCGCTTCGCTGCGCTCGCAATGACGTTGATACTTGCGGTGACCTTCTTCGTTTCAGTTTCCGTGCTGCCCGCCTTCGCCGCCGGGCCTGCCGAGATGATCTCCGACTTCCGCGCCAAGAACGGCGAGGGCAAGGTGGTGATGGACGCGACGCTGAATGCGATCGCGCAGCGGCAGGCGGTCGCGATGGCGTCGAAGGACGTCCTCAGCCACGAAGCCGGCGGCTCGTTCACCTCGCGCGTCGCGCCGGCCAAGGTGTCGCGCGCCGCCGAGAACATCGCTTACGGCTATCCGGATTTTCCGAACACGCTGAAGCAGTGGATTAACTCGCCCGGTCATCGCGCCAACCTGCTGCTGAAAGGCGCTTCCAAGGTCGGTGTCGCCAGCGTTCGGTCGAGCGCGAGCGGACGGACCTATTGGGCGATGGTGATTGCCGGCGGCGACGAGAAGCCGAAGCCGAAGGCAAAGCCGCCGGCCAAGTCCTCGGGCAAACAACCGGCGAAATCGGCCGCCGGCGCCAAGGCCGCGGCCGAGCCGCCGGCCACGTGGAGCAAGCAGCTCCCGAAACCTTCCGCCGCACGGGATTGCACAGTGCGGATGCTCGGCCTCTGCCTCTAAAACTGATTGCAAAGCGCGTCGTGCGCGACTTTCCGAACCGTTCGGCAAAACGCCGCATCCGGAAATAATTGGAATAGTTCGAACAGTACGCGGCGCAAGGCGTCCGCGTGCCTGCGATGGCCAATTATCGCGGATTTCCAAGTCATGCGTGTTGACGTCGCTGTCGCGTTTGGACCCATTCAAATTGTTCCAGAGCGGCTCGCCCCCCATAAGCCGTTTCCAGTTGTTACAGCTGGGGACTTGGAATGCCGGGTTGGGAAATATCGCGAAAGGTTGCGCTCGCGAGCTGTAGTTTGTTGATCATCGATGGCTGCTTGAGCCGAGAGGGACATGCTCAGACGAGCCTACCGTCGGTGACGGTCGATGCGCCGAAGGCGGCGCAGGCGCGAACCGTACGCGCTGATCGCCGTTCGACCGCCACGCAGCAGCGCCGCACCACGCAACGCGTGACGCCTGCTCAGCCTCCGGCCGCGATCGTGCCAGCTTCCGCCACTACGCTGTCGAGCGCGACCGGACCGGTCAATGGCTTCGTCGCATCTGGCAGCGCCACCGGCACCAAGACCAATACGCCGCTGATCGAAAGTTCGCAGTCGGTCTCGGTCGTGACCCAGGACCAGATCCGCGACACTGGCGCTCGCACGGTCGGCGAGGCGCTGGCTTATACGGCCGGCGTGCAGACCCAGCCATTCGGCTACGACGCACGCTATGATCAGTTCATGATCCGCGGCTTTTCGTCGACGCAATACGGCAATTACCGCGATGGTCTGCGCCAGGGGAACGGCCTCTACGCGTACTTCCGCAATGAGCCGTACGGCGCCGAACGCATCGAGGTTCTGCGTGGGCCATCGTCGGTGCTGTACGGCGCCAACGACGCCGGAGGGCTGGTGAACTACGTCAGCAAGATGCCGCTGCCGTATCGGCTCAACGAAGCCGGCTTCGACGTCGGCAATTTCAACCGCTATCAGGGGCGGTTCGATTTCAGCGGGCCGGTGCCCGGCCATGACGATCTGCTGTATCGCTTCACCGGCCTGGTGCGCGACAGCGGCACGCAGATCCCCGGCACCTGGGATGACCGCGTCTTCCTCGCACCGAGCGTCACCGCGAAGCTGGGCGAGGATACGACCCTCACCATTCTGTCCGAGTACACGCACAGCAAGGCCTCGATGTGGCCGTATTACATGCCGAACCCGATCACCGGGCAGGCTACCAACATCCGGCTCGGCGATCCCGCGTTCGATGCGCTGAAGATATCGCAGGCATCGGTCGGCTACCGGCTGGAGCATCGCTTCAATCCGGCGCTGACGTTCAGGCAGAACGTGCGCATCGGCCATGCGCGGCTCGACGGCGACATGATCGACGGGCTCGGCCTTTCGGACGACGGACGCACGCTCAACCGCTATGCGTCTAATTTCAAGGAAACCTTGAACACCTTCGCCATCGACAGCCAGATCGAAGCCAAGCTGGCGACCGGGCCGGTCAGGCACACCGTGCTGGCGGGTGTCGATTATTTCCGGCAGGCGACGAATTTCGGCTACTCGGTCGGGGCGGCCCCGCCGTTGGACCTGACCAATCCGGTGATCGGCGTCGGATTTCCGACCTCCGCATTGTCGCTGGTCGCTGCCAATCGGCAGACGCTCGGGCAACTCGGCCTCTATGTGCAGGATCAGCTCGCGCTCGGCGGCTGGCGCCTGACGATCGGCGGCCGGCAGGATTTCTCCGAGCTGTCGCAGTACAACGAACTGTCGAGCACGACCACCGACAGCAAGCCGGATCGCTTCACCGGGCGCGCCGGGCTGCTGTATCTGTTCGACAGCGGCGTCGCGCCTTATGTCAACTACGCGACGTCGTTCCTGCCGCAGGCCGGAACCACGGCGCCGGGGCGGGGTGCATCGCCGTTCGCGCCGACCACCGGCGAGTCGATCGAGGCCGGCATCAAGTATCAGCCGCGCGGCTGGAATAGCTATTTCACCGCCACCTGGTTCAACCTGACCAAGGACAATGTGCTGACGGTCGATCCGGTGTTCGGCGCGATGTATTCGGTGCAGACCGGTCAGATTCGGTCGCGCGGGACGGAATTGGAGGCCGTGCTGTCGCTGGCGGAGGGGCTCAAGGGGATCGCGTCGTACAGCTACACCAGTGCCGAGGTGACGCGCAGCAACGATGCCGATCTCGGCAAGGTGCCGATCGGCGTTCCGACCCAGCAGGCGGCAGTGTTTATGGATTACACTTGGCAGACCGGCGCGCTGGCCGGGTTTGGCCTCGGCGCTGGCGTGCGCTGGATCGATCGGACCTGGGCGGATTCGATCAATACCGTGCGCAATCCGGCGATCACCGCGTTCGATGCCGGCGTGCATTACGATTTCCGCGGCATGCGGCTTGCGGTGAATGCGCGCAATCTCGCCGACGAACGCGTCGGCATCTGCAACGGCGGCAATTGCACCTTCACACAAGGCCGCACAGTGCTCGGCAGCGTCACTGCGCGCTGGTGACGTTTGGCGCGACCTTGGCGAACCCCCGTCTCGGGCGGGCCGGCCGATTCCGGCCGGCTTGGGCGGAATTTGCCTCTCGCGGCTGGGCCGGATATGACGACGGCCTCAAGAAAGACCTTCAGAGAGGCGGCCCAGCGACATGCGGATTCTGTGCACCAACGACGACGGCATTCATGCGCCCGGCCTGCAGACGGTCGAACAGATTGCCCGTGCGATTTCCGACGACGTCTGGGTGGTGGCGCCCGAACTCGACCAGTCCGGGGTGTCGCATTCGCTGTCGCTGAACGATCCGCTGCGTCTGCGCGAAGTCGGTCCGCGGCACTTCGCGGTGCGCGGCACGCCGACCGACTGCGTGATCATGGGCTCGCGCTTCATCCTCAAGGACAAGGCGCCGGATCTGGTACTGTCGGGCGTCAACCGCGGCCGCAACGTCGCCGAGGACGTGGTCTATTCCGGCACCATTGCCGGCGCGCTGGAAGGCACCATTTTGGGCCTGCCGTCGTTCGCGCTGTCGCAGGAATTCACCATCGAGACCCGCAATGCGCCGCTGTGGGAGACCGCGCGGACTCACGCGCCCGACATCATCCGCAAGGTGATGGCCGCGGGCGTGCCGAAGAACACCGTGGTCAACATCAACTTCCCGGCCTGCACGCCCGACAAGGTCAAGGGCGTGGTGGTGACGCGGCAGGGCAAGCGCAATCCCGGATTCCTGCGCATCGACGAGCGCCACGACGGCCGCGGCAATCCGTACTACTGGATCGGCTTCGAGAGGATCAAAGTCGAAGACATGCCGGCCGAAGGCACCGATCTCGCCGCGCTCGCCGCCAACTTCGTCTCGGTGACGCCGCTCAAGCTCGACCGCACCGACGAAACGTTCTCCGCAGCGCTGACCAAGACGCTGGCCTGACATCGCGCGCGTAGGATGGGTTGAGCGCAGCGAAACCCATCAAGCAGGTCGCCCGAGGTCGACGGGTCGCGGCGTTCAGTGGCGCACGGTTGAGAGGTAGCGAGGCGAAGCGGTGAGGAGGAAGCGTGGCCGCGCAGGGCCCCCGTCGCTTGGCGATGGTCGGGACGCGCGGGCATGGCGCTACGCGCTGTCTTTCAATTCTGCGGTCAATGCAAATGCCCATCCCTGATCGGTTCCACATTGCCGCGGATCATGAGTACGCCCGTGCTGCCGCAGAACGTCTGTTTGCTGCTGTTGAGCAGCAGCTTGTCGCCGTTCTGCCCCAGGCCTGTGAGCTCCTGCACATTGGTGCGACGTCAGTTCCGGGATGTCTCACCAAGGGCGACCTCGACATCGTGGTCCGGGTGGAGCGCGAAGACTTCCAGGCCACCGAGGCCGCGCTCGCCGCCCGGTACGCGCGCAATTCAGGCTCGGTGTGGACCAACGAGTTCGCCGCGTTCGAAGACGACGCCAGCACGCCCCATCTCGGCATCCAGCTCACCGTCAAAGGCGGAGAGTTCGACGTTTTTCACCGCTTCGCCGACGCGCTACGCGCCGATCCGGCTCTGGTGAGACGCTACAATGAGCTTAAGCGGGCGTATGACGGGCAACCGATGGACCGTTACAGGGTCGCAAAGGACGCCTTCGTGACGAACGCGCTGCGTGGTGGCTCGGCTGAACCCGGGGGCAAGCGCGCGGAGTGACGCGGCAGCTACGCCGCGCCGCGCAGTGTGGCGTCGAGCGCCTGCTTCAGGGATTCGATCTGGAACGGCTTCTGCAGTGCGGGGCGGTCGCGATAATCTTCCGGCACGCCTTGGGTGCCGTAGCCGGTGGCGAAGATGAAGGGCCGGTTCCGAGCCTTCAGCAGATCTGCGACCGGCGAGATCACCTTGCCGTTCACGTTGACGTCGAGGATCGCGATGTCGAACTCGGTGGCTTCGGCGAGCTGCAGCGCCTCGTTGATTTCGCCGGTCTCCGCGGCCACCGAGAACCCCAACTCCTCGAGCATGTCGACGACCATCATGCGGATCATCGCTTCGTCCTCGACCAGGAAAACGGAGCCGCCGGTCGGACTCGGTGTCGTCATCGGGTGATGTCCTCGAGAAGGTGCTGTCGCGCGCCGGTCGATCGCACCGGCGCTTTCAACGAACACCGTCGCAAATAAGCGACGCGATGGCAATTGCAAGCTCGGCGCGCGCGTGCGTGACGGTCCGCACTTGCAAGGTTTCGTTCCGCACGCCAACACTCTGCTGAGAATCGCGCCAACTGGAACCCAGCCGGGCGAGGCGCACGACCGATCGCGAGACCCGAAATGCCGAGCCCCGCGGCGCCGCCGCCCGAAAAGATGATGTTCCAGCTCAGCCTGCGGCGGCGCGGCATCAGCGATCAGGCGGTGCTGCGGACGATGGAGGCGGTGCCGCGCGACCAGTTCGTCGACCCCAATTATCGCGACGGCGCCTGGCGCGACACCGCACTGCCGATCGCCTGCGGCCAGACCATCAGCCAGCCGTTCGTCGTCGCCTTCATGACCGAGCAGCTCGAGCTGCGGCCGCGCGACCGCGTCCTCGAGATCGGCACCGGCTCCGGCTACCACGCCGCGGTGCTGTCGCGGCTCGTGGCGGACGTGCTCAGCTTCGAGCGCTTCAAGACGCTCGCCGACCGCGCCCGAAAACGACTCGCCGAGATCGGTTGCCGCAATGTCGAGGTGGTGTTCGGGGACGGATTCGACCTGCCGGAGACCGCCGGCACCTTTGACCGAATCCTGGTGACCGCCGCCGTCCCCGAGCTGCCCGAGCGGCTGCTCGAGCGACTCGATCCCGGCGGTGTTCTGATCGCGCCGGTCGGACCACCCAACGGTCGCCAGAAGCTGCTGCGTGTGCGCCGCACGCCGAACGGCGATGAGCACAAAGTGCTGGGCGAGGTCCGTTTCGTGCCCGCGCTCCGCGGCACCGCACGCGAACTCTGAGCGCGCTCGATTTTTCGATTTCTCAGCGTCAACAAGCGGTTTCCTCGCAAGGTTAAACGGTTGTTTACTGGCGCGGTGTTTACTCAATTTACCAATCGTATTGCGTATGAGTGAGTAACCATGTCCCGCGTTGCCGCGTTGCTTTGCTCGCGCCGCGCCCCGCAGATGGCGGTGCTGGCGTTGATGTCTGTCGGTTTCAGTGCGTGCAGCGCCGACATGCAGACACGCTTTCAACAGGCCCCGTTCGGGCCGGTTGAGACCACCGGATCGGTGGCGCCTCCACAACACCGCCTGGAATTGCCGCAATACGCGCGGCCCCAGTATCAGTCCCAGCCGCAATACCAGTCGCAGGCGCTGCCGCCGATCACGGCGCCGTCGTCCTATCCGGTGGCGAACGGGGGCGGGGGCTTCTCCGGCGGCGGTCGCGGTGTTGCGTCCTACGAACCTCCGGCGCGTGCGCCGCTCGATCAGACCGGCACCGTGCAGGCGCCGCGCTCGGTCGCTGCAGCCCGGCCGATGCCTGCCGCTGCTCCCGCCGCCGCGCCGGTGCATGCGCCCGGCACCACGATCATCGTCGGCACCAGCGATACGCTGGAAATCCTGGCGCAGCGCTACAACGTCTCGACCGCCGAGATCGTGCGCGCCAACGGCTACAAGGGGCCGCGCCGGCTGCAGCCGGGTCAGCAGCTGGTGATCCCGAGCCGTACCACGGCGACCGCCCAGGTCGCGGCTCCGATCGCCGCGCCGGTGGCTGCTCCGCCGGCTCCGCGTCCGGTCGCGACCGCTGCGCCGGCTCCGGCCCGTGTGCACTACGTCAACAATGGCGACACGCTGCTGAATATCGCGCGCCGCAACAACATCTCGCTCGGCGAGCTGGCGCGCTACAACAACCTCACCACCACGACCAAGCTGAAGCCGGGCATGAAGATCAACGTGCCGGGCGCTCAGGTCGCGGGTCTTGCGCCGGCACAGCCCCCGATCCAGGCGCCAGCCGCCGCGCCGATGGCGGCAGCGCCGGTGCGGATGGCCAACGTCGCTCCGACTGCGCCGGCCGAGCCGCCGCAGAAGGCCCGGATGGTTGCGCCGACCGAAACGCCTGAAGCCGCTGCCCCCGCTGAAGCTGCGCCGGTGAAGGCGGCCGAAGCGACCGGCGCGCTGCCGAGCTTCCGCTGGCCGGCCCGTGGCCGGGTGATCGCGGCCTACGGCGCCAAGACCAACGGCAAGTCCAACGACGGCATCAACCTGTCGGTGCCGGAAGGCACGCCGGTGAAGGCCGCCGAAGACGGCGTCGTCGCCTACGCCGGCAGCGAGCTGAAGGGCTACGGCAATCTGGTGCTGATCCGCCACTCCAACGGCTACGTCTCGGCTTACGCCCACGCCAGCGAACTGATGGTGAAGCGCGGCGAGACCATCAAGCGCGGTCAGGTGATCGCCAAGTCTGGCCAGAGCGGCGAGGTGTCCTCACCGCAGCTGCACTTCGAAATCCGTAAGGGATCGACTCCGGTCGACCCGCTTAAGTTCCTCAACGGCGCCTGAGCAACGCGGTTGAGCGATACTGGGGAAGAAGAAATGCCCGGCCCGAATGGCCGGGCATTTTTATTTGCCATGCCTGATCTGTGAAGCTGAACTAACAATCTTCAAGGACGAGGCCTCGTCCGCTTCGGATTCACTCGGCGAACGAGGCCGCTGACAAACGGCCTGATGGCGTCGAGCACCGGACGTTGGTCACCCGCGAAGAACCAGTGGTCGTCGCCGTCGAGCTCGACAAATTCGGCACCGGCGATCCGAGCTGCCATGTCGCGTCCCGCCGCGATCCGGACAGCGCGGTCACCGCGGCGGTGTAGCACCAAGGTCGGTACAGTGAGTTGGGGTAGCAGCTCCAGGACGTCGGCATCGCGCAAAGCCGCCAGCACCGCCCAGATGCCGCCGGGACTGGAAGCCGCGCGGAGCAGTCCGGCCCACCACGCTTTGGATTTGGCGTCGTGCGCCAGGCTGGGGCCGAAGGTTTCGATGCCGGCTGCGCTGCCCCATGCGCCGATCAGCTGTCGTCGCCAAATCTCGTACTGCTCCACCGTCAAGGCATATGGGTAGTTCGGGGCGCGGCAGCCTTTGGCAAGCGAGCCGAACAGGATCAGACCGGCGACGAGGCGGGGATGATCGACCGCGAATTTGATGCAGGCCGGTCCGCATTCGGATGCGCCAAACAGCACGACGCGGCGCGCCCCTGCGGCCCGCAGGACGGTGCCGATATCCTCGGCGGTGACGTCGACATTCGGAGCCGAGCCGACCCGGTCGGACAGCCCGACGCCGCGGCGGTCAAAGATAATCAGCCGGCCGAGCGCCATCATCGAAACGAGAAAGGCCCGGCACGACGGATGCTCCCAAACCCGTTCGACATGCGACACGAACCCCGGCATGACCAGAATGTCGAGCTCGCCGCTGCCGAAGGTCTGGTACGCCAAGTGGATGCCGTCGCCTTCGGCATAGCGCGTCGCCGGGACAGTGAGAGCGGCGGGCGTCGCCGCCTCATGCATCAACTCCTCGGTTTCTTTCTCGGGCGTCACCCCAAGTTCATCGCGCAGCCGCCGGGTCAACGCGGCGTAATGGCGTTCCGCAGCCAGGCGGTCACCTGCCAGCAGCAGACTGCGGATCAGATGGCGGCCGTAGATCTCGCTGAGCGGATCTAATTCGACCAGACGCGTCGCGCGAACTGCAGCTGCTGCGTGATCGCCGGCGGCGTTGTTGTCCTGCACCAAGCGCTCCAGTGCGTGCAGGTAGCGTCCGCGCAGCGCCTCGCGGCGGAAGAACGCCCACTCCTCAAACTCGGGACAATCCGGCAATGCGAAGCCGGCGAGAAAATCGCCGTGATAATAGCCGCAGGCTTGCGAGAAATCCCCCCGCTCACAGGCGGCTTCAAACAGCTGCGTGTCGACGCTGAGTTCGACCGAGGGCGACCAACGCAGGCTGGTGCGGTCGGTCTCGAACACCGGCTGGCCGAGCGTTTGCTCGATGCGGTGCAGCAAACGTCGCAGCCGCGCGCGGGCAACGTCGATGGCGCTGTCCGGCCAAAGCAGGGTGGCGACGACGTCGCGGGACACAACTGCGCGCGCTTCTGCGAGATGCACCAGCAGCGCCAGCCCCTTGCGCAGATTGAGCCTGACAGGACCGTCGAAGCTGCGGATCTCGGGAAACCCGAAGGTTTGGAGCTGAAATCCGGTCACGACATCTGTCCCGGTGCGATCCGGCGTGGGCCGAGGGGACGGGCAGGGGACGGTGCGGCGGTAGCAATCGTGCCTGATCGCCGTCGAATGGCGGTCGTTACCGCATCGCCTGCCGCCGCCGGCGGCGGCCCAACCGGAAACGCACTCATGATCAAACGCCTCCTGATCCCGACCTACGGTCTGTTGAGCTATGCCGTGTTCCTTGTCTCGATGATCTACGCGCCCGGCTTTTTCGGCAACACGCTGGTGTCGAAATCGATCGATGTCGGCGGCGTGTCCAGTCCGGGCCAGGCCGTCCTCATCAATCTTCAACTGATCGGTCTCTTCGCGATCCAGCACAGCATCATGGCGCGCCAGCGCTTCAAGCAGTGGTGGGCGAGGCATCTGCCCGCGCCGTGCCAGCGCAGCACCTACGTGCTGCTGACAAGCCTGCTGCTTCTCTTGCTGTTCTGGCAGTGGCGGCCGATTCCGGTCGTGGTCTGGAGCACCAGCGGCATCGCCGCTTGGTTGCTGGTCGTTCTGTATTGGCTGGGCTGGGTGTTGGTTTTGGCGTCGACCCACATGATCGATCACCTCAATCTGTTCGGGCTTCGGCAGAGCTTCTCGGCGCTGCGCGGCACCGAGCCTTTGCGCCCAACGTTCCGGACGCCCATCCTGTACAGGTTGGTACGGCACCCGCTGATGCTCGGCTTCCTGATCGTGTTCTGGGCGACGCCCGAGATGACGGCGGGTCATCTGCTGTTCGCGGTCGTCATCACGATCTACATCCTGGTCGCGCTGCACTTCGAAGAACGCGACCTGATCGCGGAATTCGGCGCGACCTACCAGCAGTATCGCGAGCGCGTTCCGATGCTGCTGCCTGGTGTCCTCCGCCGAACCGCACGACGGCGCCCCGCTGGACAAGGCGGCGCCGTGGGCGATGAGAGCGGGACGGCGGTTTCGCCTCCATCCGGCGGCTGAGCCGCCGGCGAGGTGGTAGATGAACCGCTAGGCGTTCCGACCGGAGTTAGCGATCGAACTTGTAGGATGCCTGGACGAAGGTGCCGTAGCGCTCGACGCGGATCGGCAGCAACTGGGTCGGCACCGGGCTGCCGAAGCCTGCGGTGTCGACGTCGGTCGCCCACATCGCCCAGTAGCGGCCACCGACACCGACGTTGAACCTCGAGGTGATGTCGTAAGTCAGAATGGCTTCGAGCTGGACACCGCGGCCGGTGCCCCAGGCCGGCGAATTCTTATCGGCGACGTCGGTTCTGTTGTGATGGATGTCGAGCGCGGAAATATGTGTGTAGGGCAGGTACGCCGCGTCGACGACCAGCTTGGTCTTCGGCGCGATAGCCAAAGTGCCGTTGGCGCCGATCCGCAGCGAGTGCCAGTCTTCGTACTGGCTGATCGAAATTCCATCCGACGATCCGCAGAATGCTGTCGGAACAGCAAGTGCGATCTGGTGGCAATTGAACGCGTCCTTGCGGTCGCGATAGAAGTTGTAGCCGGCGAACACGCCGAGTTTGCCGAACGTGTCGCTGAACAGATCGATGCCGGCGTCCAGCGTCGCATACCCGATCGTGCCGGTGACCTTGTTGTGATCCGTGTTCGAATACGCCGTCGCGCCTTGCCGATCGGTGGGGAACCAGTCTTCGTCGTTCATCTTGCCGGCCACCAGCCCGCCGCCGCCGGCAAATCCCTTCAGAAACAGCTTTTGCGGACCGTCGATCCGCCAGAACACTTCGCCGGAATGACCGTCGCTCTCGTAGGTGAGGCGCGACACCAGATGCTCCTGGAGCGCGCTGTTGGTGCTCATCGTCAGATCGTTCTGATAGCGGCCGTGGCTGTACCAGTAGCGTGCGCCGACTTCGAATTGCCAGGCCGACCAGCGATCGGCCGCAGGCGCTTTCACCGGCAGCAGCGGCGCCTGATCGAATCCGCCGTCGCCGCGGCCGAAGTAATAGTTCAGCCCGAGCTTGATCAGGTGCATGTCTTGATGCACCTGCGTGGGTGCGCCGGCGGTGTCGACCAGGGTATTGGGGTTGAACGGTGTCTGCAGAAAGCCGCCGCCGGGCGTGTCGATTCCGCGGTGACCGAAATTGGCGTAGTCGTATTCGGCGCGCAACGCCCAGCGCGACGACAGCGCGTACTCGATCCCGGCGCCGACGGTCCAGCCCCACCGCGTGGTGTCGAGCTCCGCAGCCGGCTGATTGAGATAGTCGGAGGCGTTGGTCGTCATCCGGAAGTTGCCGACCAGAACCGCGCCGCCGCCTTTGACGTACATCAGCGAGCGCCCGTCGGGACCGAAACTGTGGCCGAGCCGGCCGGTGAGGGTGCCCAGCATGTGCTCGCGCACGCGGCAGTTAGCCGAGACGAATTGGCCGGAATACGCAAGGCAGGTGTCGGTGCCGTCGGCGTCGATCGCCGACGCATCCACTTCGACACCAAATACCCAGGGCGAGCCGGGAGCCTGCCAGTTGTAGCCGGCCTGCAAACCGGCCAGGGCTTTGGGGGCGCGCACGGTGTCGCCGTAGATCGACGGTCCAAACGGATTGTCGACCTTCGCGGTTCCAAATCCCGCGCCGAGATGGCCGCCGAGATAGAAGCCGGTCCAGCTCCAGGCCGGAATGGCTTTGACGGCCGGAGGCCGCGACAGATCGGCAGCTTGCGCAGCGCCGCAGGATGCGGCGAGCACGGCGGAAACACAGATGATGGATGTGCGCACGGCCTTTGCCCCCAAGGTCGCATGGTCGACGCGGCAACACGACCGCCAGCGTGGCGGCGCGTGTCCGCGAATCGAGACTGCAGTTTAGGGACGAGATGTTCGGTTTGCGAACTCGGTAAGCTCCGAGTCCGGTTCGACTGTTGATCGAACCGAACTCGTGAAGGCAGTTACTTGGTTCCGAGTCGCACCTTGAGACGGCCGGCGAGATCCTGCACGAACTGCCAGGCGACGCGGCCGGATCGGGAGCCGCGCGTCGTCGACCATTCCAGCGCTTCGCGCTCGAGCTGCTCGTCGTCGATCGCGATGTCGTAGTGCGCGCAGTAGCCGCGCACCATCGCCAGGAATTCATCCTGGCTGCATTTGTGGAAGCCGAGCCAGAGGCCGAACCGGTCGGACAGCGACACCTTTTCCTCGACCGCTTCGCCCGGATTGATCGCGGTCGAGCGCTCGTTCTCCATCATGTCGCGCGGCAGCAGATGCCGCCGGTTCGAGGTCGCGTACAGAATGACGTTGTCGGGAC
>NZ_QTKI01000097.1:0-13560 GCF_010820945.1 Rhodopseudomonas sp. BR0C11 | reverse complement strand
CTCCTTCACCGAAGCTTCCACCAGCGGCGCGCTGCCGTCCGGCGATTGTGCAATGGCGTTCAGCACTTCGGCGATCAAGTGACCAACCTGCTGGAACTCGGCGACGCCGAATCCACGAGTCGTCGCCGCCGGGGTGCCGAGGCGCAGACCCGAGGTCACGAACGGCTTCTCCGGGTCGAACGGGATACCGTTCTTGTTGCAGGTGATGCCTGCGCGGACTAGCGCCTTCTCCGACACGTTGCCCTTCAGCCCCTTCGGCCGCAGGTCCACCAGCATGAGATGGTTGTCGGTGCCGCCCGAAACCAGATCGAAGCCGGCCGAGCGCAGCGTTTCCGCAAGCGCCTTGGCGTTTTCGACGACGTTCTTCGTGTAGACCTTGAAGTCGGGCTGCAGCGCTTCCTTGAACGCCACCGCCTTGGCGGCGATCACGTGCATCAGCGGGCCGCCCTGCAGGCCGGGGAAAATCGCCGAGTTGAACTTCTTGGCCAGCGCCTCGTCGTTTGTGAGGATGAGGCCACCGCGCGGGCCGCGCAGCGACTTGTGGGTGGTGGTGGTGACGACATGGGCGTGCGGCACCGGCGAGGCATGGACGCCGCCGGCGACGAGGCCGGCGAAGTGCGCCATGTCGACCATGAAATACGCGCCGACGCTGTCGGCGATCTCGCGGAAGCGCTTGAAGTCCCAGGCGCGCGGATAGGCCGAGCCGCCGGCGATGATCAGCTTCGGCTTGGCTTCTTCGGCGAGCTTGGCGACCGCGTCCATATCGATCATCTGGTCTTCGCGGCGCACCGTGTAGTGCACCGGCTTGAACCACTTGCCGCTCATGTTGACCGGGGCGCCGTGAGTGAGATGGCCGCCGGCGGCGAGATCGAGGCCCATGAAGGTATCGCCGGGCTGCAGCAGCGCCAGGAACACCGCCTGGTTCATCTGGCTGCCGGAGTTCGGCTGGACGTTGGCGAAGTTGGCGCCGAACAGCTTCTTGGCGCGGTCGATGGCGAGGTTCTCGGCGATGTCGACGAATTCGCAGCCGCCGTAATAGCGGTTGCCCGGATAGCCTTCCGCGTACTTGTTGGTCATCACCGAGCCCTGCGCTTCCAGCACCGCGCGGCTGACGATGTTCTCGGAGGCGATCAGCTCGACCTCGTGGCGCTGGCGGCCGAGTTCGCCGCGGATCGCAGCGGCGATCTCGGGATCGGCCTGCTCCAGCGAGGCGGAGAAGAAGCTGTCGGGCGCGGACGCGGGATTGGCTGTGCTCATGGGAAAAGTCTCCACCGTCGCAGCCGGTTCATCGGGTGCGAGCGGTTACGGGATAGCGGTTCGGAAGCGGCGGCTGCCGCATAGCACATCCGGCCCCGCCGGCCAAGGATCTGAACCATGCATTGCGGCATCCGGCCTCAGCCCCGCCCAGATATGGTGGCTGCGACAGAGTTGCAGAAGGGGCAGCCAAACTGCCTGGAAACTCCTGGTTTTGTGCCGACCGGCGGTTCTGCCAGCTTCCTTTTCCCTTTGCGGAGGGAGCCGTGGCCTTCGACGAGCCTCGTCTTATGCCAGGTTAGGCCCGCCCTGCCCTCGACAGCGCCACCCATCGGACTTAGCTTTTCGACATGAACCTGATCCGCCGCACCTTCGATCTCGACTTGGCGACCGACGAGCGCCTGAAGGCGCTTGCGGCCGAGCGAGGTCAGGACGAAGCAGCGGTGCTCGCTAAAGCACTCGCGCTGCTCGACTCAGTGGGCGAGATCGAAATCCCGGATGTTGCGGAAGATCGTCGGCGTCTCGACCGGTTTCGGGAAACCGGCGAAGCGGTGCCGATTGCCGAAAGTCCAGGCCTGGGTCGAAAGCTGGGGCACCGATAGCGAGTTGCCACAGCCATCGGCGCGGCCGGTGGGATGATCCGGTTCGCACCGGAAGCCGTCGACGATTTAGCGCGGGTGCGTGACTTTCTCGATGTGAACAGCCCTGACGCTGCCAAGCGCGCTATCGCCACGCTCTTTGCTGCCCTTCAGCGCCTCGAAGACTTTCCGAATCTCGGTCGTCAGACCGACGACGTCAGTATTCGCCAAATTGTCGTTCCGTTCGGATCGGCCTGTTATGTCCTGCGCTACGTTTTGGGCGACAACGGCGATCTTCTCGTCCTGCGGGTGGCACGGTCGCGAGGCACGGACATGAGCGGTTGGCGTTAGCATGACGCAGAGTTGATGGTGGCATCGCTGAGCTCGGCCTAGTGACAAACAAACCGGCATGTCCTGTCCAATTCCACTCCCCCTTGCCGTAGGGGGCGGGGCACGAGTCAAAAGCCTGTCACTCCGGCGGAGCTGATCGCCGAATTTTGCGTTTGACGGGACCTCGCTAGCCGCGCAAGGGGACCACGCCTCCCCTCGTCGTCCTCGCCCCCACTCGCCCATACTGACCGCGAAAAAGCCCTGAGCCATTCAATGGCGCTGATCGACAAATACGTTCCGGCGTTCGCCTTCAACGAGCGCCATGCCATCCAGGTCGACGCGCCGGGCGACAAGGTGCTCGACGCAATTCTCCGCTTCCGGCCGGAAGATGATCCGTTCTTCCGCCTGATGATCACGTTGCGCGAATTACCTATGCGTACCGCGCGCCTATTCGGCAGCGTCGGGCAGACCACACCAAAAGTGTTCGGCATCGACGACTTCACGCTGCTCGAACACGACGACCAGGAGGTGGTGTTCGGATTGGTGGGCCAATTCTGGCGACCCGATTTCGGCCTCGTCCGCATTGCGGATGGCGCAGCGTTCGTCGCATTTCAGCGCAGCGGCTTCGTCAAGCTCGGACTCAACTTCGCGATTGCTCCGCAAGGCGACGGCCGCATTCGCCTGACGACCGAGACCCGCGCGTTCTGCCCCGATCGCGACGCGCGCTTGAAGCTGCTGCCCTACTGGTACGCCGTCCGTCCGTTCAGCGGCCTGATCCGCCGCCGCATCCTCGCCGGCCTGAAGCGCCGCAGTGAGGCGGCGGGGAGCCAGCCACCAACGGGGCCATAACACCGCTGTTCGCATCACTGAGCCAGATAGCCCGAATTGGTCAACCGACGTCTATTGCCTTGCTCAGAAGGGCTGGCGCGGCGAACCGTTCGAGCGCGGCAGTTGACCATTTCCTGCCAGAGGCGCGGAATACACCATCGGGCGAGCGCGGAGCCTTTGTTGAACTGACCAGTGGTCCACGGCTGTGCACCGCCCGAACGACGCGGAGGTTGCCATGGAAGACCGATGGCTCGCATGGGCGAAACAGCTTCAAGCAATTGCCTCGACAGGCCAGTCCTTCTGCAAAGACGAGTTTGATCAGGAGCGCTATCGCGAGATCGCTCACATCGCCAACAGCATGATAGCTCAGCTGGGGACCGTACCGATCGAGCGCATCGAAGGCCTCGTGTCGGACTTCGCTAAGGGCTACGCCACACCCAAAGTAGATGTCCGTGGGGCTGTGATCGAGAAAGACAAAATCCTTCTCGTTCGCGAGAGGAGCGACGGGTGCTGGACACTTCCGGGAGGCTTTGCGGATGTCGGTCGCTCCGCGTCAGAAAACGTCGTGAAGGAGATTTGGGAAGAGGCCGGAATTGCCGTATCGGCACGGAGCCTCTATAGCGTTCGCCACAAGGCAAAGCAGCCCTACCAGCCGGACGCGCGCGATTTCTACAAGCTATTCTTCATTTGCGAAAGAACAGATCTGACGGCCCCGTCAGCCCGCGGTGAAACGACCGACGTCGACTTTTTCCCGGCGGATCGCTTACCCAGGCTGTCCCGCGGCCGCGTTGTCGAAAGCGATATAGAGGCTGCATTTGCGTTCCAGCACGGCTCGTTGCACACAACCATTTTTGATTGAGGATCGGCGACGCAAGAGGACAGCGGCTCAGGCGGGCTTGCTCGTATCGGTGCTGGTACCGCCCACCCAAACGCTCAGTTCTAAAGAAGAGACTTCGCCCTCCTCGCCGCCGCGACCGTCTGCGGGATCGATATCGTCACGGTCGTCCAAACGATCTGCTGCTCCACCATATAGTAGCCATGACTGAGCTTGTTGCGAGCTCTGTAGGCCAAGCCGAGCTGAAGCTCCGGAAAACGCGCTTCCAGCGTCGGGTCGAGCTTTGCGAGTTCGTTGGCTGCGACACCGATCGCTTCGGCGCATTTTGCAGCGGCGTCCTGGGTCTTTAGATCTTTTAGGAAGCTCTCGTAGTTCACGCCGGCCAAGTGACCTTCCAGCCGCTCCCCCCAGGCGATGATATCGTTCAGCCAATCGAGGACCGAGCGCCGGCTCACGGCAACGGCACGAGATCAGTCTGGATGCGGGCAGCGACGTCCGGAGCGAGCAGACCGGCGGTGACGATTTCGACTCGGCAACCGAGTAGAGCTTCGAGCGCCTGCTCAGCACGGGCAAAGTCGTAAAGCGAAGTGGTTGGGGCGGCATCGACAAGGATGTCGAGATCGCTCCGCCGAGTGTCTTCACCGCGCGCGACCGAGCCGAACAGGCGTGGATTAGTCAGCCCGAACTCGCTGAGGATCATCGCCAGTCGATCGCCATGCGCGGCAATGGCTTCGGAGGGTCTTAGGAGCTCGGTAGTTGCTCGGGGCATGCCTTATGTTAGCAGATTGGAGCCGCGGCGCCGAGGTGAATTTACAACCTTCGGGCGGCATCTGGTTCACCGATCACGTCCCGGATTTCGCAGCCTTGAGCGGACTACCGCGCTGGCTACAGCGTCTCCTGCTTCGCCCCGCATTCCTTGCAGGTGTAGGCCACGCGGGTAACGCCCTTCGGCGCCTTGACCTTGTTTGGGGCGCCGCATTTGCCGCATGTGGCCATGATTATGGTGTCGCCCTGCTTCACCGTCACGTTGCGGGTCGCCATCGCCTCGCGCATCAGCCGCTCGGCCTCTTCGCGCATCGCCTTCTTGTCCATGTCGTCCATCGTTCGTTGTGTCGTCGCCCCGCGTTGTAGCGCAGCGCGATGACGGCGACCGCATCAAATCCGCAGTGCCCCGCGAAAATCGGTTGACAGTGGGGCTCTGCAACCTCGCCCTGGCCTCACCGCTCGTCCGGCGCTGCCTGCGGGCGTCGCAGCCGCTTGCCGGGCATGACCAAGCTGCCGCGATGCCCCTTGCAATGCGCGCGGGGCTCGCCAATCTCTGCTGTCCCGCTCAACCACAATCCGAACCTCAATCCGGAGCCCATTGATGACCGACGCCCCCTACACGCCGCCCAAAGTCTGGACCTGGGACAAGGAGAACGGCGGGAAATTCGCGTCGATCAACCGTCCGATCGCCGGCCCCACCCATGGCAAGGAGCTGCCGGTCGGCAAGCACCCGCTGCAGCTGTATTCGCTGGCGACCCCGAACGGCCAAAAGGTGACGATCCTGCTCGAGGAGCTGCTGGCGCACGGCCATAGCGGCGCAGAATACGACGCCTGGCTGATCAAGATCGGCGATGGCGACCAGTTCTCGTCCGGCTTCGTCGGGGTCAACCCGAACTCGAAGATCCCGGCGCTGCTCGACCGCTCGGTGAACCCGCCGCAGCGCGTGTTCGAATCCGGCTCGATCCTGCTGTACCTCGCCGAGAAGTTCGGCGAATTCATTCCGAAGGATCCGGCCGGCCGCACCGAATGCCTGAACTGGCTGTTCTGGCAGATGGGGTCGGCGCCGTATCTCGGCGGCGGCTTCGGCCATTTCTATGCCTATGCGCCGGAGAAGTGGGAGTACCCGATCAACCGCTTCGCCATGGAAGTGAAGCGGCAGATGGACGTGCTCGACCGCCGGCTTGCCGAGACCGAGTATCTGGCCGGTGCCGAATATTCGATCGCCGACATCGCGGTGTGGCCGTGGTACGGCGGCCTCGCGAATGGCGTGCTGTATGGCGACAGCGCCACCTTCCTGGATGTGGCGAGCTACAAGAACGTGCAGCGCTGGACCAAGGCGATCGGTGCCCGCCCCGCGGTGAAGCGCGGCCGCATGGTCAACCGCATCAGCGGCGACCTCTCCACCCAACTCCACGAACGCCACGACGCCAGCGACTTCGAGACCAAGACGCAGGATAAGCTCGAGGCCAAGTAATCTGGAGAATTCAGACGGAATCGCGTCAACGCCCTCTCCTCCCCCACGCCATTCCGGGGCGCGAACGCAGTTCGCAAACCCGGAATCTCGAGATTAGTCGGGCGAGCGTTTCCACAAGCTCGGGATTCCGGGTTCGCTCACTGACGTGAGCGCCCCGGAATGACGAGGAGAACGGGTCGGCCGGCTGTGCCGAACTACACGCTGTGCCTGGGCGTCGCGACTTTGCCTTGGGTCGTGGCGATGCCCATCTCGAAGCTGTCGGCGATGCGGCGGGCGCGGATGATGAATTCGGCCGCCACCTCCGGGGTGAACAGCTCGGTCGCGGTCGCTTCGAACAGCTTCAGCCAGCGGTCGAAATGCTCCGGCGCGAGGTTGAGCATCAGATGCGGCCGCATCGGCCGGCCGCCATAGCGCCCGGTCTTCAGCAGCATCGACGACCAGAAATCGGTGATCTGGGCGATGTGGTGATCCCAGTCGTGCACCGCGCGGTCGAAGATCGGCCCGATCACCTCGTCCTCCCGGGCGCGGCCATAGAAGGTTCGCACCAGCTCGGCGATCTGGTCGTCGGTCAGAATGTCCGAATGGGCAAGGCTCATGACGACGATGTAGGCCACCCGGCGGCGCTGCTCAAGCCGGCCAGCCTTCGAGAAGCGATCAACTCGTCGCCTGGCCTTCCAGGATCGCCAGATCACGTTCCAGCAGCGGCAATTGCTGGATGGCGAAGCGGCGGATCAGGTCGTTGTCCGGATGCAGCAGAAACCGCCGCATCAGCGCAATCATGCGGCGGAATTCCCTGACCTGCTTGGCGTGGAAATCGGCCATGAACCGCTCGCCGACGGCGCCGCGCAGGCCGGCCAGCTCGTTGCTGAGGATCACGTTGGAATGGTCGGGAAAATCGATCGACAGCAGCGTGAATGTGTTGAGCCGGAACACCTGCTGGTCGCGCTCGCGGGCCTGCCGGGCCTGATCGGCCGCGAACTGCCGCAGCGCATCGTCGCCGCGCGAATCCGCCAGCCCCGCTGCCTGGGTCTGAAACATGTTGAACTGGTGCAAATAGCGCAGCACGTCGGCGGCGTTCGGCGGCCAGCCGAACACCTGCTTGATTCCGAGCGCTTCAACCAGGGCATGTTGTCGGGGCGTTTCCGCGCTGGCGATGACGCCGACGAAAATCACGATGGCCGGCAGGATCGCAACCAGTCCCGCGATCAGCCGCATCATCATCCGTGCACCGCCTGCTACAACCCCGTGTAGCCAGCTTTCACCGGATCATTGCTGCCGTCAAGCTCGCGTAAATAGACCAAACCGCACACCGTCAGGCGGTTGTCGTCGGTCTCGCCCGCCTCGACCAGCGTGCGGATATAGCTTTCGACTTTGGCTTTGGCATTCTCGGCCGCTTCCTGGTTGGTTAGCAGCCCATAGGTCTGGATCACGCGGTCAATGGCGCGTTGCATATCGTCCCCTTGTTGTCAGGCCGCGATCTTCGCGGACTCGAAGTTGGAGATCGCCTTGTTGGCGAGACGAATCGGATGGGTCTCGCCGCGCTGGAACATCTGCACGATCAACTCGAGCAGGCCGTCGTGGGTCGCCGTGGTGTCGGGGATCGCGCCGGTGCGACGCAGATAGTTCGCCGCGATATCATAGGCTTTTCCGATCGTGTCGACGTTCATCACCCGAAGCCCTCGCTCGATCAGCATCGTCCTCTCCAACGGCTGGCGCAGGGATAAGTATCGAGGCAAACTAAGGTTCCAGAAGGTTCCTGCGAAAATTCGGCAGCGCAAAACAAATCGGCCTCCCTTGCGGGAGGCCGAGGACGACAGGTCTGGAGACTGACAGCGCGCGGGCCTGCTTCGTTGTGAGCAGCGGCTCGGCGGTTGGCCGGCCGACGTTGGCGCGTATCTCTTAGGCGGCCTTACAGCCGATACAGGATCTGGTCGGTCCAGAACCGCTCGAGGCGGTGCAGCGACTTGTTCAGGGTGGCGAACTCCTCGCTGGAGATGCCGCCGACCTGCTCCACCGTCTTGACGTGCTTCTGATACAGCGCCTCGACGATGTGGCGGACTTCCTGGCCCTGCGGGGTCAGACGGATCCGCACCGAGCGGCGATCGACGCGCGACCGCTGATGATCGAGGAAGCCGAGTTCGACCAGCTTCTTCAGATTGTAGGAGACGTTGGAGCCGAGGTAGTAACCGCGGGTGCGCAGTTCGCCGGCGGTCAGCTCCTTGTCGCCGATGTTGTAGAGCAGCAGCGCTTGCACCGAGTTGATATCAGCGCGACCGCGACGATCGAACTCGTCCTTGATGACGTCGAGCAACCGGCGGTGCAGTCGCTCCACGAGAGTGAGCGCCTCGAGATAGAGCGGCTGGACCGGCGTGTTGGCTGCTACTGCGGGTGCGGAGGTTTCCGCCGCCGTGGCGACTGCTTTGATCATGACACTTCCCCTGTCGTCTTTTTTGATCGACTTATTCGACGAAACTTCTGTCTCGTCTGATAGGTCCACCTTAAGGGGCCGCTTTGAACATCAGCTTAAATAAGACGATAAAGAGATCATGAATTTAAGACAGTGAACCGTGCATTAAGCTTGCAAATCAAGGGCTTTTTGCAACGATTGATTCACGGATCGACGGCGATTCAAGGGTTTTCCGGACGCCCGTGTCGCATTTGAAGACAGCTTCGTTCGAATTTGAAAGATCTGCGTAACGGATCCGGCGCCGCGTCCGCGATCCGGTTAAGGTCTTCACAACCCTATCCGGACCGCGTTTCGATAAAATGCCGCGAGCTTGTTTACGCGACGCCGCGGTTGCGGCCTTCCCAATATGGGGCACGCAGCACCTTGCGATCGATTTTGCCGAGACCAGTCACCGGGATCGCTTCGACAAAGTCGATCGACTTCGGCGACCACGGCGCGCCGCGCTTCTCTTTGACGTGCGCCTGCAGTTCGGCGGCGTCGTTGTTGGCGCCGGGCTTCAGCACCACGAACGCTTTGACGGCCTCGCCCCATTTGTCGTCGGGCACGCCGATCACAGCAGCGGATGCGACCGCATGGTGCGCCATCAACGCATCCTCGACTTCGCGCGGATAGATGTTGAAGCCGCCGGAGATGATCATGTCCTTGGTGCGGTCGACGATATAGAGATAGCCGTCGGCGTCCTTCACAGCGACGTCGCCGGTGTGCAGCCAGCCGCCGCGGAACGCCTCCGCCGTCGCTTCAGGCCGCTTCCAATAGCCGTCCATCACCAGCGTGCCGCGCACGCAGATTTCGCCGGGCTCGCCGGTGCCGACTTCACGCATCTCGGAATCGAACAGCTTGACGTCGAGCAGCGGGCTCGGCCGTCCGCAACTGCCAAGGCGCCCGGGCTTGGAGTCGTCGTGGTCGACCTTGCGCATCGTGGTGATGCATTGCGGCGCCTCGGTCTGGCCGTACAGCTGCACGAATACGTTGCCGAAGATCTTGATGCCCTCGCGCAAGCGATCCGGCGACATCGGCGCGGCGCCATACACGATCATGTCGAGCGACGACAGGTCGTGACGCGCCCTCACCTGCGGCGCATCGATCAGCGCGTAGATCAGCGTCGGCACCAGAAACGCCGCGGTGATCTTGTCCTCGGCAATGACGCGGCAATACGACTCGACCTCGAAGCCTTGCACCAGCCGCGTGAAGCCGCCGCGCATCATCACCGGATAGACCGTCACGCCGGCGGCGTGGCTGATCGGCGTGGCGGCGAGATAGCGGATGTCGGCGGGCCAGTCCCAATCCGAATACAGGATCACCGCCATCGTGGTCAGCGCGCGATGCGGGATCATCACGCCCTTGGAGCGGCCCGTGGTGCCGCCGGTGTAGGCCAGCCACGCAATGTCGGAGGTCACGCTGTCGTCGACCAGCGGCGCCGGCTGAACCGCTGCGAAGCCATCGAGCAGGTCGCGCGCGCCGTCCACCGGTCCGAACGACAAGAGATGCTTCAGTCCCGGCACGCGGGCGCGGATCGCCTCGCCGCGCGCCGCGAACTTGCCACCTTCGACGATCAGCGCATCGATCTCGGCATCCTCGATGATGAAGGCATGGTCGTCTTCGGCTGCCATCGGATGCAGCGGCGTGTAGCGCATGCCCATCACTGTCGCGGCGCAGATCGCGGCCCAGGATTCGGCGCGGTTCGACGACAGGATCGACAGCGCGCTGCCCTTGGCGAGGCCGCAGTCGCGAAACAGCGTGATGAAGCGGCCGACCGCGTTACCGAGTTCGCGATAGCTCCAGCGAATGCTGCCGTCGGCGATCGCCGGACGGTCACCGTAGCGCGCAATCGCATTGATGATCAGGCTGCCGCCCGTGCCGCCGGAATGAAGCTGGTCCATGGTTTCCCCCTTTGTTGTGGTTATTGTTGATACGGCGCCGCCTTGCGTGATGCGGCAGCGCTCGCCGCACGCGCTATGGCGGCCGTTCGCGCGCTGCCATCCAGGCAAGCGCCAGATAGGCGGCGAGCAGCAGCGCTTCGCCGAGCACCACCAGCAGGCTGCCGCCATAGATCGTCGGGAACATCAGTTCGATGACCGCCATCGACACCACGGTCGTCAGCCACACCACGGCGCCCCACGGCGTCGCGAGCCACAGCCCGACGGCGGCGACCAGCTCGATCACCGCGAAATAGATCGTGGCAGTCTGCCAGGCCATGGTCTGGACCTCGAACGCATCGTCTTCGCCGCCGACGAAGCCGGTGATCTGCGCCCAGTGGTAAAGGCCCTTGGCGACCGACAGCACCGCCATCACCCGCAGGAACAGCACCAGGCGCCGCGTCCAGTCGTTCTCATGATTATCCGGCCGCTCCGGCGAGATCGCCGCGACCGAAATCGCCTGGTCTCTCGGCGGTTGTTCGCGTGGTGGAAGTTCGGACATGCGGCTCGGCTACCGATCGGTGGTGGTGCGGTGCGGTCTGACCTGAGTCTTGGCCCGCCGGGCCAGCAAAATCAATCGGCTGTGATCGCCACGGAACATTCTGATTGCGCCAAATCAACAGTGCGGTGACGCGGGGGTGCCAAAATGCTACTTTCCATGAACACAGCAGAGCCTGCAGGGAGAGTTGGCACCATGGCGATCAAGTTCGGCCGTCCCATCGAGATTCGTGACCCCTCGACCCGGCCCGCCGCTCCGCCGCTCGATCTCACCATCCGTCCGCGCCGCAACCGCAAGACCGAGTGGGCTCGCCGTTTGGTGCGTGAGAACGTCCTGACCACTGACGACCTGATCTGGCCGATGTTCGTGATCGACGGCACCAACCAGCGGGTTCAGGTCGCCTCGATGCCGGGCGTCGAGCGACTCAGCGTCGACCAGATCGTCCGCGACGCCGAGCGCGCCGCCAAGCTCGATATCCCGTGCATCGCGCTGTTCCCGTTCACCGAGCCGTCGCTGCGCGACGAGCACGGCACCGAAGCCTCCAATCCGGAAAACCTGATCTGCAAGACGGTCCGCGCGATCAAGAAGGAATTCCCGCAGATCGGCGTGCTGTGCGACGTGGCGCTCGACCCCTACACAAGCCACGGCCACGACGGCCTGATCGAGGATGGTCGCATCCTCAACGACGAGACCGTCGCGGTGCTGGTGCAGCAGTCGCTGGTGCAGGCCCAGGCCGGCTGCGATGTGATCGCGCCGTCGGACATGATGGATGGCCGGATCGGCGCGATCCGCGAAGCGCTCGATGCCGCCGGCTATCTCGACGTTCAGATCATGGCCTATGCGGCCAAGTATGCGTCGGCCTTCTACGGCCCGTTCCGCGACGCGATCGGTTCGGCCAAGGCGCTGACCGGCGACAAGCGCACCTACCAGATGGACCCGGCCAACACCGACGAGGCGATCCGCGAGGTCGAGCTCGATCTCGCCGAAGGCGCCGACATGGTGATGGTCAAGCCCGGCATGCCGTATCTCGACATCGTCCGCCGCGTGAAGGAAACTTTCGGCGTGCCGACCTTCGCCTATCAGGTGTCGGGCGAGTACGCGATGATCGCGGCGGCCGCCAACAACGGCTGGCTCGACGGCGATCGGGCGATGATGGAAAGCCTGCTCGCCTTCAAGCGCGCCGGCGCCAACGGCGTGCTGACCTACTTCGCGCCGGCGGCGGCCGAAAAGCTGCGCCAGCAGGGCTAAGTCTCCCTCCTGACCTCTTTCAACCCTCCATCGATTCGCCGGTCTGCGGCGGATCAATGGAGGGTTTGTAATGTCGCGGCAGCCTTGCAAGGCGCGCCTGCCGTCGCCATGTCGAACCCGACCACCGTTCTGTCGGAACGGTGCAACGGGGAGCAGGCTGATGGCTGACTATGGCGGGAGTGGCTGGCGCGGCGGCGAGGTGCGGCCGGCGGCGTTTGATCCCTGGCTCAATCCGGAATTGTTTCAAGGCGTGCTGACCAAGCGCGTCTTCGCTTTCCTGATCGATCTCGTCGTGCTCACCATCCCGGTGCTGGTGGTCACGGTCTTCATCGCGATGTTCGGCCTGGTGACGCTCGGCATCGGCTGGACGCTGTTCTGGCTGGTCTCACCGCTGTCGGTGATCTGGGCACTGGTGTACTACGGCGCCTCGCTCGGCGGCCCGCACTCGGCGACGATCGGCATGCGCACGATGGGTCTCGAGCTCACCACCTGGACTGGCGAGCCCGGCTACTTCGTGCTCGGCGCGGCGCACGCCTTCCTGTTCTGGCTGTCGCTGTCGATGCTGACCCCGCTGGTGCTGCTGGTCGGGCTATTCAATGCCCGCCGCCGCCTGCTGCACGACATCGTACTCGGAACTGTGATTATCAACAGCACGGTGCCCGCCTCCCAGCCGGCGCGCTCCTACTAAGGGCGAAAGCGATTGACCGGAGACGGACGTAAGGCGATGCTGGTCACGTTGGAGGCCGACGACCCGACGTGACCCAGCACTCGCGCGACACACCGCAATTCTATCTGACGGCCCCCTCGCCGTGCCCGTATCTGCCGGGCCGGCACGAACGCAAGGTGTTCACCCACCTCGTCGGCAACAAGGCCGGCGAGCTCAACGACCTCCTCACCCATGGCGGCTTCCGGCGCAGCCAGTCGATCGCCTACCGCCCGGCCTGCGATCAGTGCCGGGCCTGCGTCTCGGTGCGGGTGATCGCCAACGAATTCAAGCCGTCGCGCAACCAGCGCAAGCTGCTGGCCCGCAATGCCGACCTCGTCGGCGAGCAGCGCAATCCGGTGCCGACCTCCGAGCAGTATTCGGTGTTCCGCGCCTATCTGGACCAGCGCCATCGCCATGGCGGCATGGCCGACATGACGGTGCTCGACTACGCGATGATGGTCGAGGACAGCCACGTCCAGACCCGGATGATCGAGTATCGCAAGCGGACGCCCGACACCGGCGTCACCGGGCGCGGCGGCGAGCTGATCGCGGCGGCGCTGACCGACGTGCTCGGCGACGGGCTGTCGATGGTGTATTCGTTCTACGAGCCGAACGAGCAGCACCGGTCGCTCGGCACCTTCATGATCCTCGACCACATCG
>NZ_QTKI01000096.1:0-13683 GCF_010820945.1 Rhodopseudomonas sp. BR0C11 | reverse complement strand
ATCGTACCCTTCGAGGGCCCCTCGACCGCCTCGATCGACCAACTCGTCGAACTTGTTGCGGCGGACATGGAGCGAGTCAACGCCACCATCCTGTCGCGGACCGGCTCCGACGTCACCATGATTCCTGAAGTCGCCAACCACCTGATCTCGTCGGGTGGCAAGCGACTGCGGCCGATGCTGACGCTGGCGCTGGCGAACCTCACCGGCTACCCCGGCGACGGCCACCTCAAGCTCGCCGCCGCGGTCGAATTCATGCACACCGCGACCCTGCTGCACGACGACGTCGTCGACGAGAGCGAGATGCGCCGCGGCAAGAAGTCGGCGCGGATGCTGTGGGGTAACGAGGCCAGCGTGCTGGTCGGCGACTTCCTGCTCGGCCAGGCGTTCCGAATGATGGTCGAGGTCGGCAGCTTGCGCGCGCTCGACATCCTGTCGTCGGCCTCCGCCACCATCGCCGAGGGCGAGGTGATGCAGCTCGCCGCTGCCAAGAACACCGCGACCACTGAAGACGAATATCTCGCGGTGATCCGCGGCAAGACCGCCGAACTGTTCGCCGCCGCTTGCGAAGTCGGCCCGGCGATCGCCAATCGGCCGAAGCCGGAGCAGTCGGCCTGCCGCTCGTTCGGCATGAATATCGGCATCGCCTTCCAGCTGATCGACGACGTGCTCGATTACGGCGGCAAGGCTGCCAAGCTCGGCAAGAACGTCGGCGACGACTTCCGCGAGGGCAAGATCACCCTGCCGGTGGTGCTGGCGTTCCGCCGGGGCAACGACGCCGAGCGCGAATTCTGGATCAAGTCGCTGGAGCGCGGCGAGATTTCGGATGCCGACCTCGATCAGGCGATCAAGCTGATGACCAAGCACCGCGCGCTCGACGACACCATCCAGCGCGCCCAGCACTACGGCGCAATGGCAGTCGACGCGCTGGCACTGTTCCCGTCCTCGCCGATGAAGACAGCTCTGGAGCAGGTGGTCGCGTTCTGCCTCGCGCGCTCGCACTGAGCGGGCGCAGCTCTTCCTGAAACAAGCACCGTCATTCCGGGGCGCTCGCGTCAGCGAGCGAACCCGGAATACCGCGGTTGTTTGGCCGAGAAGCTTCCCGGATCTGCGCCGCCGAGGTGCCATGAATCTCGAGATTCCAGGTTCGCGCTTCGCGCGCCCCGGAATGACAGAGAATGATCAGCTCAGGCTGCCGGCATGCACCCACCAGCCAGGATGCGCAGCGCGGAGCGTGTCCGCGGCGGCACGAGCCGAGGCATCATCGGCGTACAGCGCAAAGCAGGTCGCGCCCGAACCGGACATCCGGGCGAGCTGAACGCCGACGGTCGCCTGTAGCGCCTCCAGGACGGTGCCGACAACCGGCTCGACCTTGAGGGCCGGCGGCTCGAGATCGTTGGTACCGGCCTTGAGCGCCACGACCCAATCGGCGAGCGGCACGCCGGCTTTTGGCGGCCAAGCGGGCGCAGCGAGGACGTCGGTCGCGCCGACCGCAAGCGAACCCGGCTTCAGACCCAGCGCAGTGAACACGTCCTTGGTGGCCACCGGCACTCGCGGATTGACCATCACGGCCGGAATTCGCGGCAGCGGCAACGGCGACAGCTTCTCGCCGACGCCGGTCATCACGCAGGGCTTCGACGGCAGGCATACCGGGACGTCGGCGCCGGTCAGCCGGGCAGCTTCGATGAGGCGCGGATCGTCAACGGCGAGATCATTGGCGCGGGCGAGCAGCCGCAGCGCCGCCGCGGCGTCGGCCGAACCGCCGCCAATGCCGGCCGCCACCGGCAGATGCTTGTCGAGGGTGAAGGCGCCGGTGATCAGGTTCGGCACACGCTCGCCGAGCAACCGGGCTGCCTTCAGCACCAGATTGTCGGCGCTGTCGCCGCAATCCTGCGCGCCGGGGCCGATCGTGGTCAGGCTCAGCGCCGCACCCGGCTGCAAGGTCAGATGATCGGCGCAATCGGCAAACGCCACCACGCTTTCCAGCTCGTGGTAGCCGTCAGGGCGACGGCCGACCACGCGCAGCGTCAGGTTCACCTTGGCGCGCGCCTCGTCGCGCAGTGTTGTCGCAGAGCCGTCGGTCACGGAAATCGTCTCCTGGAGCGCCGGTTCTGAGCGAAACCGAACCGAAGCTCCACCCCCCTTTTAGGCGCGTTCGCGGTCCCGGCGCAAAGCCCTGACCGCGCCGCCTCAGCCGCCCTTGCCGTCTTCTTTCTTCTTGTCCGCGGAAGCCGCCGAGGCCTTGTCCTCTTCGGGCAGACCGTTGGAGATCTTGCCCTCGATCTTCGGCAGTTCCTCCGGATCCGGCTTGAGGTCGCGGGCGTGAGCCCACTGGAAGCGCGCCTCGAGCGTACGGCCGACCCGCCAATAAGCATCACCGAGGTGATCGTTGATGGTCGGATCCTCGGGCTTCAGCTCGATCGCCCGCTCCAACGTCTTCACCGCATTCTCGTAGTCGCCGATGCGGTAATAGGCCCAGCCGAGCGAGTCGACGATGTAGCCATCGTCGGGACGCTGATCGACCGCGCGCTTGATCATGGTCATCGCCTCGTCGAGGTTGATGCCCTGATCGATCCAGGAATAGCCGAGATAGTTCAGCACGTGCGGCTGGTCGGGCTGCATCTGCAGCGCCTTCTTCAGGTCGACCTCGGCCTTGGCCCACTGCTTGGAGCGCTCCTCGCAGATGCCGCGGAAGTAGTAATACACCCAGGCGTTTTTCTCGGCGCCGGTGAGCGCGTCGATGCCCTTGGAGTAAGTCTCGCCGCAATCGGCGAACTTCTTGCGGCCGCGCTCGATATTGCCGAGCGCCATGATGGCTTCGAGATCCTTGCCGTCCTCGGCGATCACGCCCTTGAGGATCTTGATCGCTTCCTCGCTACGATCGGAAGCATCGAGATCGGTGGCGAGCTGGATCTGGGCGTTGCGCTTCAGCGGCGAGGATGCCGGCACGCGCTCGTACACCTTGATCGCCATCTGCGGCTTCTTCACCGACTCGTAGAGATCGCCGAGCGCCAGCAGCGCGAGCGCATGGTTGGGTTCAAGGTAGAGCGCGAGCTGCAGATACACCAGCGCGAGGTCTTCGCCTCCGCGACGGGTCAGCGAAGCGCCGATGCCGTACAGCGCTTCGGCGGCGCCGGCCTGCGGGCTGTCGACCAGCGGCGCCAGCTTCTTGCCTGCCTTCACTTCGCGGATACCGTCTTCGATCAGCGGATGACGCGGCAGCTTCTTGTCGAACGCCTGATAGACCGCGAGCGCCTCCGCTTCGCTCTTGTTGCGCGACAGCCAGCGTGCATAGGACTCGACCACGCGCAGCGCGGAATCGTCGAGCTTGTAGGCGCGCTCCAGCCGTTCGCCGGCGTCCTTCTGGCGGTTGGCCAGCTCAAGCATCATGCCGGAATGCAGATCCTTGAAGATCGGATACCATTCCGGACCGGCGAGCTTGTCGATGTTGCCGACCGCGGTCTTGACGTCGCCGGCGCCGTACAGCGACCAGCTCGAAATCAGGGTGGCGATCAGGTCGGTGATCGGGCCGCGCACCGACTGGTTCACGTTACGAACCGCGGCGGCATACTTCTTGGTCTTCAGATCGCGGATACCGATCACCAGCCGGGCGACGCGGTTGGACTTGTCGATCTTCAGCACGCGATCGGCGAGCTTGACCGCCTCATCGATGTCGCCTTCGGCGAGCGACGAGATGAAGGCGCGGTCGAGCAGCTCGTTGTTGCTCGGATCAGTGCGGAGCGCCGAGCGGTAGAACGCAGCGGCGGAGGCCGCGTCACGTTCGATGCTGGCATGGCGGGCAGCCAGGTAGCTGCCGGCGGTCGTCATCGACCGCAGATCCTGGGTGGTCGGAAATTGTGCCGAGTTGTCGGCCGGGTGATCGGGGGTCTGCGCCAGCGCCTGTCCGGCGATCGGCATCGCCACCAGCGTGAGGGCGACGGCCATCGATCGACGGATTCGAAGGGAAAGCATCAAGGTTGCCTAGCTCCAGGAAAAGGCTCGTTGGCCCGGCCGCCGAGCCGGCAGCATCGTGTCGACAATGCCGCGTTTGGCGCTCAACCGCAAGGATAGGCCCGACGGCGCACAATGCCGCGGTCCCCGACGGCGCCGGTGGGCGGTCGCTGGATTGAGACGGTGGCAACATGGCAGGATCGTGGCCGCGCGGCGAGGCATCGCCTCGCCGCCGCTCACGGACGCGTGGTCAAAGCCGCGGGATCAGAACAGCGATCACATGCCCTGATAATTCGGACCGCCGCCGCCTTCCGGCGGAACCCAGGTGATGTTGCCGTTGGGGTCCTTGATGTCGCAGGTTTTGCAGTGGACGCAGTTCTGCGCGTTGATCACGAAGCGCGGGCCGGTCGGCTCTTCCACCCACTCGTACACTGCAGCCGGGCAGTAGCGGCCCGACGGACCGGCATAGACGTCGTGCTCCGACGTCTTCTGCAGTTGCATGTCGGCGACCTTGAGGTGCACCGGCTGGTCTTCCTCGTGATTGGTATTCGACAGGAACACCGAGGACAGGCGGTCGAAGGTCAGCTTGCCGTCCGGCTTGGGATTCTTGTGCGGCTCGTGCGACTTCGCCGGATCGAGCGTCGAGCGGTCGGGCTTGCCATGCGACAGCGTACCGAACACCGAGAACCCGAACGTCGAACACCACATTTCAAAGCCGGCCAGCACGACGCCGACGGCGGTGCCGAACTTCGACCACAGCGGCTTGACGTTGCGGACCCGGAACAGGTCCTTGCCGACGACGGAATCGCGCCAGGCGTTTTCGTAGTCCACCGGCTCGTCGTTGGTGCGCCCCGCCGCGAGTGCCGCCGCGACGTGTTCGGCGGCCAGCATGCCGGAGCCGATCGCGTTGTGGACGCCCTTGATGCGCGGCACGTTGACGAAGCCCGCAGCGCAGCCGATCAGCGCGCCGCCCGGGAAGGTCAGGCGCGGCACCGACTGATAGCCGCCTTCGGTGATGGCGCGGGCGCCATAGGAGATGCGCTTGCCACCCTCGAAGATCGGCGCCACCGACGGATGGGTCTTGAACTTCTGGAACTGCTCGAACGGCGACAGATACGGATCGTCGTAGTTGAGATGCACCACGAAGCCGACCGCCACCAGATTGTCGCCGTAGTGATACAGGAACGAGCCGCCGCCGACATTGTTGCTGAGCGGCCAGCCGAACGAGTGGGCGATCCGGCCCTTACGATGCTTGGACGGCTCGACCTGCCAGATTTCCTTGAGACCGATGCCGAACTTCGGCGGATTGGAATCCTTGTCGAGCTTGTAGTTGGCGATCAGCTGCTTCGACAGGCTGCCACGCGCGCCTTCGGCGAACAGCGTGTACTTGCCGAGCAGTTCCATGCCGCGGGTGTAGGAGTCCTTCGGCTGGCCGTCGCGGCCGATGCCCATGTCGCCGGTGGCGACGCCGCGCACCTCGCCATTGTCGCCGTACAGCACTTCGGTGGCGGCGAAGCCGGGATAGATCTCGACGCCGAGTTCCTCGGCCTTCGGCCCGAGCCAGCGGCACAGATCTCCGAGCGAGCCGATGAAATTCTTATGATTGTCGAGCATCGGAGGCACCATGATGTTTGGCACCTTGAGCGCTTTCGACGCGGTCATGACGTAGAAGTGGTCGTCTTCGACGTGGGTCTTCAGCGGGCAGCTCTCGTCTTCGCGCCAGCTCGGCATCAGGCGATCCAGCGCCGACACGTCGATCACCGCGCCCGACAGGATATGGGCCCCGACTTCGGAGCCCTTCTCCACGACCACCACGGACAACTCGGGGTTGATCTGCTTCAATCGAATGGCGGCGGACAGTCCCGACGGGCCTGCTCCCACGATCACGACGTCGAATTCCATCGATTCGCGGGGCGGCAGCGTTTCATCACTCATCGTTTTTTCTCGCAGGACTCTCGGAGACGTTTCCTCGGGTGTTCTTTCGCATTTTTAGAAGAAGAACAACCACCCAAATGTACCGGCTGGCTCATCTTTCCAGCTTCGAGATCATAGATGCGAAAATAAGTTTCGCATTGCGGAACATGATGCATCGAGATCGGCTGTTCTGTTTCCCGCATTCACGGTAAACCACGCCGCATGACACCCGATCCTGTGCCGAGCCTGCGTCAATTGCTCGCGTTCTATGTGGACGCAGGGGTGGATTGCGCGCTCGCAGAGGATCCGATCAACCGGATGCTCGACGACGCGCCTGAGCCCACTGCACGCGAGGCGGCGCCCGAGCCTCGCGTGATCGTCAAGCCAGCCTTACATGCACCGCCGCCCCCGCCGCTGGCATTCGGTGCGCCACCTGCGAGCCCGGACGCTGCGATCATCTCGGCGCGCGAGGCCGCAGCGACCGCCCCCAGCCTGGACGTGCTGCGCGAGCTGATGCAGCGGTTCGACGGCTGTGCGTTGCGCGCGACTGCAACGCAGCTGGTGTTCGCCGACGGCAATCCGCAGGCCAAGGTGATGTTCGTCGGCGAAGCGCCCGGCCGCGACGAGGACATCGAAGGGCTGCCGTTCGTCGGCCGCTCCGGCAAGCTGCTCGACCTGATGCTCGCGGCGATTGGGTTGAACCGCGGCAACGTCTACATCGCCAACGTGATCCCATGGCGGCCGCCGGGTAACCGCACGCCGACGCCGCAGGAGACCCAGATCTGCCTGCCGTTCATCCGGCGGCAGATCGAACTGGTGAACCCGGACCTGCTGGTGACGCTCGGCAATCCATCGACCCAGGCGCTGCTCGGTACCCGCGATGGCATCATGCGGACCCGCGGCCGCTGGTTCGACTACGACACCGGCACCCGCACCATCCGTGCCCTGCCGACGCTGCATCCGGCCTATCTGCTGCGCCAGCCGACCTACAAGCGGCTCGCCTGGCAGGATCTGCGCGCGATCGCCACCGCGCTCGCCGAGACGTCCAACTAAGCACTTCAAGCAAGAAGGTCGGTTCGTCTGCGCCGGCGCTGCACGTCTGTGACGGGCTTAAGGCGCTTTCGGCCGCACGATCGCCCAGCCGATCCGCAGCAGCGGCTGACGGCCGGAGATCATCCGGTCGAAACCGCGCGGCAGCTCCGGCACGATGCCCGGGAAGCGTTGGGCGATCTCGTCCGGCGGTCGGCCCGCCGTATCGGCCGCACGCCACACCACCACGCCGCCGTTACGTTCGAAGTCGCCTTGCATGATCCACGGCGTCCGCGCCGGCGTCGCATCGAGAAACAGATGCGGGCGCGACGGCGCCAGCGCGATCAGGCTGGCGAGCTGCGGATCGCCGGCGACCGCAGGCAGCGGCTTGCCGGTGCGGCGTTCGAAACTGTCGGCGAAGAACTGCGCCATCTGCTTGGATGGCAGCGAGGTCGGCACCTCGGTGCGAGTCAGCCAGGGCTGCACAACCACGGTGAAGATCACCGCGACGGCGGGTGCTGCGATCAGCGCCGCCCAGGCCGAGCGCAACAGCCGCTGGCGATGCAGATACAGCACGTCGCCAATCACCATCATCACCGCGAGACCGGCGAGCAGCAGCACCACGCCCGCACCGCCGACCACATGGCCGAGGCCGAACACGGCGGCCGCGATGCTGGCGACGATCGGCGGGACCAGCGCGAACACATAGACGAACTGCCGCGCCAGCGGATCGACCGGTGGCCGCGCGATCATCGGCGCGTCGTGATGCTTGGGGGCGAACCGGCCGATGTTGAGCACAGCGAGCAGCGCAATGCCGGCAAGCGAGATCACCAGTCTACCGAACAGCTTCAATCCCAGCAGCGCGCGATCGCCGAGATCCGCCGTGGTCGGCAGCGCCGGCAGCGCAAACTGATCGGCGCGCAGCAGCCAGACGCCATAAGGCAGCGCCAGCACGGCGATCACCAACAGGGCAAATACCGTGTCGAGCGAGACCACGGCCCGGCGGCAGCGCGCATTGGCGAGCGCAAAGGCGAGCGGCAGCAGCAGCAGCGCCGGCGCCGCAACGGTGGTCAGCAGCAGCAGGCCGATCTCGATCGACAACGCGAACCAAGCCGCACGGCGGTGCTGGCCGATCACCTGCCAGCCGTGCCACAGCACCAGCGCCCACAGCGGCCGCGCCAGGATCAGCGGGCCGAACTCGACGCCGGAGCCGGCAAAGGCGGTGACGGTCGAGGTCAGCAGCACCGCGACCACAGCGTATTGTGGTCCGACTACGCTGCGGGCGAGCTGGAACAGCGCATAGAACGTGACGACGAAGCAGAGCTGCGCCAGCACATAGACGCCGATCATGTGATTGCCGGCGGCCCGATACGCGACATCGGCGAGCCAGAACGCCAACGGCGGACCAAGATCGGTGCCGACCTGGTACTCGCGGCCATAGGCCAGCACCACCGCCACATCGCCGGGAGGGCTGGCGTAGAACAGCGTCGGCACCAGCACCCACAGCAGCGCCTGGGCGCACACCACCAGCCAGAACACCAGCAGCGGCCGTGCGCGGATCAGTTCGACGATCAGGGAGGCGAAGCGCATGTGGGGCCAGCGAAATTCGGTCTGACCGTGATAGAGCCCGGCGGCCGCACGCGCAACCGGTGCCGCCGCACTCACGCGGTGGCTTCGACCGTGACGTCGGCCTCGAACAGGTCGCGGATCTGCGGCGGCCGAGCGCCTTCGATCTTCTGCCAAGCTGCGGCGACCGGCGCGAAGAAGCGGCGGTGATGCACCGTCGGACCAAGCCGGGCGAGCGCATCGAGATGCTCCGGCACGCCGTAGCCCTTGTGCTGCTCGAAGCCATAGCCCGGGCATTCTTCGGCAAGCCGGCACATCAGCCGGTCGCGTGACACCTTGGCGATGATCGAGGCCGCGGCGATCGAGGCAATCAGCCCGTCGCCGCCGATCACAGCTTCACAGTCGCATTTGGTTGCCAGCCGGTCGCGGCCGTCGACGAACACATGGCGCGGCATCTCGGGCAGCGCGTGCACCGCGCGGGTCAGCGCCCACAACGACGCGCGCAGAATGTTGTCGCGATTGATCCGTTCCGGCGAGGCATAGACCACCGAAACCTGCGCGGTGGCGCAAATCTCGTCGAACAGCGCCTCGCGCTTCTCCGCCGTCAGCCGCTTGGAATCGTCGAGCCCCTTGGGCACGCGCTTGGGATCGAGCACCACCGCGGCCGCCACCACCGGACCAGCCAGCGGACCACGGCCGGCTTCGTCGCAGCCGGCGATCGGCCAGATGCCGCGCTTGATCAGCGTGCGCTCGCGCCGGAAGCTCGGCGGCGCCACCGCGATCACGCCCTTCAGCCCCTTGGCAGAGGCGGGCTTTCTGCCGGCAGTTTCCTTCGCGCCGGCCTTGGAAGAAACGGCCTTGGACGCAGCAGTTTTCGAATCCCGAACCTTCGTGGTGGACGCTTTCCCGCCATCCGCTCTGGCGGCCTTGCCGCCCGATCGACTCGCGAGCTCGCCCGGAACCTTGATCGGCTGTTTGGTATCCCGAATCATGCCGCGATGCTGCGGGCGAGGCACAGCCGGCGCAACCGTAAACTCCGGATCATGCCCGCAATTCAGCGAGACCAGCGGGAACCGGGCCCTGCCCCTCAGAACAGGCTGAGTTGCTGCCCGGCCTTCTCCGGCTTCTCGAAATGATCGAGGGTCAGCTTGGAGCGGCGCTTGTTCAGCCCGAGCCGCGTGCAGGCGGTCTCGAACCTCCGGCCGATCATCCAGGCGATCGGGCCGGTCCCCTTCATCCGGGTGCCCCATTGCGAGTCGTAGTCACGGCCGCCGCGCATGTCGCGGATCAGCGTGAAGACGTGGCGATAACGATCCGGATAGTTCGCCATCAGCCATTCGCGGAACAGGTCGCGCACTTCCAGCGGCAACCGGAGCAGTACGTAGCTCGCTTCCTTGACACCGGCATGGGCGGCGGCATCGAGGGTGCGCTCGATCTCCATGTCGTTGAGCGCCGGGATCACCGGCGCCACCATCACAGTGGTGGGGATGCCAGCATCGGCGAGCAGCTTCAGCGCTTCAAGCCGCTTCGCCGGTGCCGAAGCGCGCGGCTCCATGCTGCGGGCGAGCTTCGGATCGAGCGAGGTGACGGACAGCGCCACCTTGGCGAGCTGCCGCTTGGCCATCCGCGCCAGGATGTCGATGTCGCGCACCACCAGCGCCGATTTGGTGACGATGCCGACCGGGTGGCCGGTCTTCTCCAGCACCTCGAGGATGCCGCGCATGATTTTCCGTTCGCGCTCGATCGGCTGATACGGATCGGTGTTGGTGCCGATCGCGATCATCCGCGGCTCGTATTCCGGCGCCGCCAGTTCACGCTCGAGCAACGCAGGCGCATCGGGCTTGGCGAACAGCCGGGACTCGAAATCCAATCCCGGCGACAGACCGAGATAGGCGTGGGTCGGCCGGGCGAAGCAGTACACGCAGCCGTGTTCGCAGCCACGATACGGATTGATCGAGCGATCGAAGCCGATATCGGGCGAGTCGTTGCGGGTGATGACTTTGCGAGCGGTATCCAGCGCCACCGTTGTCTTGAACGGCGGCAGGTCCTCAAGGCTCTCCCAGCCGTCGTCGAAGGCAGTTCGCGCCTCGGCCTCGTAGCGGCCGCTGGCGTTGGACTGCGCGCCGCGACCGCGGCGCCGCTGCTCGTCAACCGCCGCCTCGATGGCAGGGAAAGGGGAAGGCGCGCCCACCGGCTCGGAGGGCGCCGTGACCGGCGGGCGCTTGAGGGCATTGGATGCTCTGCTCATGCGTCCAAGATAGCGAGTCGAAAGAACAAATCAAGAACAAACGTTCGACCCGCACCGTCTGTCACCCAGCAACGCGCCGGAGTTTGCCCGGATGATGGGCATTGCGCAATTCGCGGCTGATTTCGCGGCAATGAGGTGCTAAGCGTGGCGCGCATCTGTCGTCGTAGGGTCACCCGCCGGACATGTTGAGTGTGATCATTTCTACCGAAGGCGTCGAGCGGACCGCCGTCGCCACGCTGGCGTCGCTGGTCCCAGGCGCTGCGGCCGGGGTCGTCAGCGACGTAACCTTGGTCGACCGCGGCGGCAGCGACACCATCGCCCGCGTCGCCGATGTGGCGGGCTGCAACTACCTCGCCTTCGACGGCAATCGCGCCGAAGCGCTCGCGGCCGGAGCCAAGCAGGCACGCTCGCCTTGGCTGATGTTTCTCCATGCCGGTGCGGTGCTCGATCCGGGCTGGATCGAGGAGACCACCCAATTCATCGAAGGCGTCGCCGCCAGCGGCCATCCGCGCGCCGGCATCTTCCGCTACGCCAGATCGCCCTACGCACCGAGCGGGTGGCGCGAAGGCCTGACGGCGCTGATCCGCAGCTTCTCCAACTCCGGCGCTGACCAGGGGCTTGTGATCGCGCGCGACCATTATGTTCGCCTCGGCGGGCACGCGGGACATGGCGCGGAAGCAGCGTTGCCGCGCGACCTCGGCCGCTCGTCCCGCACCCTGCTGCGCAGCCGCGTCATCCTCGCCGCCTGACCTCGCTTCGAAGCCGCCCCTTCGATCGGACAGCACGTCATAATAGTTGTCTTCAGCAACCATTTTGTTGACAAAAGCAATTAATATGGCTGAGATGGTTCCGCTCGCCCCGCGATCTCGCCAGAAGATCGCCAAAGGCCGACCGGAGACGACGAATGGAAGCAGCCATCGCGCAGCAGCAATCGAACCAAGGCGACGAGGTCGCGCTGGTGCGGGCCTTCAACCGGTTCTACACGGCACGGCTCGGCGTGCTCGAGCAGCGGCTGATGGACAGCCCGTTCTCGCTCACAGAAGCGCGGATTCTGTACGAGCTGGCACATCGCGAGGCGCCGACCGCCAAAGAGATCGGCTCCGAGCTGAAGCTCGATCCCGGCTATCTGAGCAGGATCATCCAGGGTTTTGCCGATGACGGCCTGCTGAAGCGATCGCCCTCGCCAGCCGACCGGCGCCAGCATCTGTTGACGCTGACCGCCAAGGGCCGCGCCGCTTACGCCAAGCTCGAACGCAGTTCACAGAACGAAGTGACCGCGATGCTGTCGGGCCTGCCGCCTGCCGAGCGGGCGCGGCTGACCGCGGCGATGTCCGCCATTCAGGGGTTGCTTGGTGCAGGGAGCGCGCCGCCGCCGATTCTGCGCAGTCCGCGGCCTGGCGATATCGGCTGGGTGGTGCAGAGCCACGGCGCGTTCTATGCGGCCGAATACGGCTTCGATGCGTCGTTCGAAGCCCTGGTGGCGGAGATCGCCGGACAGTTCCTGGCGTCGCACGATCCAGGCCGCGAGCGTTGCTGGATCGCCGAGTACGACGGCGCCCAAGCCGGCTCACTGTTCCTGGTGCGGGACAGTGACGACGTCGCGAAGCTGCGGCTGCTGCTGGTCACGCCGCAGGCGCGCGGCCATCAACTCGGTCGCAAGCTGATCGACGAAGCGATCGGCTTCGCGCGCCACTGCGGCTATCGCAAGGTCACACTGTGGACGCAGAGCATCCTGACCGCGGCTCGGCGGATCTATCAGGACGCGGGCTTCCAGCGTGTCGCGGCCGAGCCGCATCGCAGCTTCGGCCAGGACCTGATTGGCGAGACCTGGGAGCTGAGCCTGTAATGCCGCCGCGGCGCACCGAGCCGCCGCGTGTCACCGCCGAGCTGATCGCCTTCCACACCAAACGTGGGCGGGCGCTGCAGCGCGCCGCGCTCGTGACCGCTCTCCAGATCATCATTCGCCGGCTGCGCGCCGCGCGGACGTCGCAGCCACAAGAAGCGCCTACGCCGCCCGATCCGCCACCAGCGTTTCGGCAAATTGCGGGTAGCACTCGGCAAGCTCGTCGGTAACGCGGCCGCGCAGCAGTGCCAGCGTCTCCGCGTCCGGCTCCGGCGTGAACGGCATCTGCGCCGGAACGTCGTAGTCGAATCCCGTGGCGACGCGGATTTCCTCCGCCGAGCTGCCGCGATGCACGCTGCGCAGACAGAACCGCTTGCGCTGCTGATCGAAACCAAACAGCGCCAGCCCGGTGAGCAGCGCGTGCGGACCGCCGCTCCGATAGATCCGCTCGCTCGCGCCTGGCGCGCTGACGAAGTCGACCTTGTCGACCAGGACGCGCGGCGAATGCTCCTCGCGAAACAGGATCACCCGCGGCACCAGATAGTACATGAAGGCCGAGCCGAACGAGCCGGGCCAGCGCACCTGGCTCGCCGGATAGTCGCCAGTGCCAACCAGATTGATGTTGGCCTCACCATCTGGCCGCCGCCGAGGAAGAACGCATCGATCCGCCCTTGCGCGGTGGCGTCGAACAATTCGAACGCACCGTTGGTGAAGAAGTTGTGCTGTCGCGAGCCGAGCACGATCACCCGCACCGGGTCGCGGCCGCGGCTCTCATTGCGGGCGCGCAGCAGCATCGCGCCGGCGGCCGGAATCGGCGACGAGGCGCCGACCGCGACGGTGCGGACGCCGTCGAGCAGATCGGCGATGGTGGCGATCAGGATTTCACGCGAAGTCGCAGGTGCCCGGCTCATGCCACCGCCTCGAACTTCCGGGCGAAGCCCTGCATGTAGGCGGCGAAGCCCTCAGCCGAGCGCGCCATCTTGGCGTAGCGCGCGACCTCGGCGGTGTCGGTATTGTATTCGCCGGCGAGGCTGAGCGGCCACGCACCATTCTTGGCCTCGGCGATCGCACTGACATACAGCGCCGGCAGCACGCCGGCGGCGGCGTTCCCGTCCGCCAGCAGCCAAGTCCCGAC
>NZ_QTKI01000095.1:0-13689 GCF_010820945.1 Rhodopseudomonas sp. BR0C11 | reverse complement strand
TCCTTCGGCCATCAGGACGAAGCCGTGCTCGATGAGCTCTACGTCCGCTACACGATGGAGCGCGAGCGCGACGTCCATCGCCAGTTCCTGCTGCCGTTCGGAATCGCCGCCAAGCAGGCGGCGCCCGCCGCAACTGATTGCGATTTCGAGTTGTTTTAGCGCTTAGCGCTTCTTCTTTGCTCCGCCCCGACGGCCCGCCTTGCTAATATGACACTCTGTCCCGTCTCCCGTCGGGCCGGACTGGTTATTTCTGATCTGTGTCATCACGGTTTCAGCGCAAATCAGCTTTGATTAGCTGATCGATGCGGGCGGTACCCTGGGGCGGGGTCGGGATGACGCAGGTAGTTTACGGGGTCTGGGACGGTGTTGCCTACGACGCACGGGCCGGCGCGGCCGAGGCGCGGGCGGCGGACTACGCGCTGGCGAACTTCGATGAGTTCGACGAGGGTAACGCGATCCGCGCCTTCATCGCCGACCGCGGGTTCTTCGTGTTCGATCCCACGATTTCGCTGGTCGATGCGTTATTCCACTACCTGAAAGCCGCGGCCGAACAATCTTGCGGTGCCTGCACACCCTGCCGGATCGGCACGGTGCTGATCCGCGATGCGCTCGATCAGATGCGCCGCGGGCTGGACGCCGCGCTGACGCTCGACGACATCGTGATGCTCGGCGAGCAGATCCGGCAGACCTCGCTGTGCGGGCTGGGGCAAACCTGCGCGGTCGCGTTGCTGGCGGCGCTGCGGGATTTTCGCGAACGGATCGAACAGGAGCTGGCACAGCACCGGCCGATCCCGGCGCAGCACGGCATGGCCTATGTGACGGCGCCGTGTATCGAGGCCTGCCCCTCCAAGGTCAACGTGCCGCGCTACATCGACTACATCCGCGACGGCAAGCCGGAGAATTCGCTCGGCGTGTTGCTCCAGAAATACCCGATGGCGGCGACCTGCGGCCGGGTCTGCGTTCGCTATTGCGAGCAGGCCTGTCGGCGCAAATTCGTCGACGAAGCCGTCGGCATCAAGACGCTGAAGCGCTATGTCGCCGACCAGCAGAGCGGCCCGCACGCGCTGAAATTCACCCGCGACATGATCCGCAAGCCGCTCGCCGACGGCATGCGGGTGGCGGTGATCGGCGCCGGCCCGGCCGGCATCTCCTGCGCCTATCACCTATTGCTGCGCGGCTATCACGTTGACGTCTTCGACAAGGCCAGCCAGGCCGGCGGCATGGCCCAGATTGGCATCCCGAGCTACCGGCTGCCCAAGGATACGCTGGCGCTGGAGACCGACATCATTGTCGACCTCGGCGGCCGGTTCCTGTTCGATCAGCGCCTCGGCCGTGACTTCTCGATCGACGATCTGTTCGCGCGCGGCTACCGCGCGGTGTTCCTGGGCCTCGGCTGCCAGCAGGGCGCCCGGCTCGGCGTTACGGGCGAAGACAATGCCTACGCCGGGTACTTCAGCGGCATCGACTTCCTGCTCAAGGTTCACGACCACGTCGACGGCATCGCCCCATTGGTGCTGAGCGGCGAAGTGGTGGTGGTCGGCGGCGGCAATGTCGCGATGGACTGCGTGCGGTCGGCGATCCGCCTCGGCGCCGACAAGGTCCACGTCGTCTATCGCCGCACCCTCGCCGACATGCCGGCCGATCCGGCCGAGATCGAAGCCGCACGCGCCGAAGGCGTCGAGTTTCATGTCCTCAGCGCGCCGGCCGAGATCGTCATCGAGCACGGCAAGGTCACCGGCGTGGTGCTGACCAGGATGCAGGCGAGCGAGCCCGATGCCGGGGGGCGGCGGTCGGTGAAGCCGATCCCTGGCAGCGAGACGGCGATGCGCTGCGACGTGCTGATCGCCGCGATCGGCCAGCAGGTCGAGGACGGTCCGCTGATCGAGAGCGACGGCATCGCGTTCGATCGCTGGCGCTGCGTCGCGACCGATCGGGTGTTGGCCACCTCGCGCCCTGGCGTGTTTGCCGGCGGCGATTGCGTCACCGGTCCGTCGACGCTGGTTTATGCGATGGCCGCCGGCCTGAAGGCGGCGCGCAACATCGATGACTGGATCCAGCGCGGCTCGGTGCGGTTCTTCAAGCGCTCGCGGATGCGCAAGCTGATCGCCGATAACCATATGCTGGCCAACGAGATCGTCGAGGCGCCGGTTCGCAACGCCTACCGGGTGCACAATCCCGAAATCGATCCCGAGCTGCGCAAGCACATGTTCGGCGAAGTCGAACAGACCATCGACGCCCGCGCCGCCTATGCGGAGACCCAGCGCTGCATGCGCTGCTATCGTGTCTACTCCGTCGTCACCAAGCATCCGATCCCGGAAGGAGCGGCTTGAAGCGATGTGCACGCCCGATCAGGCCAGCCAGTCCGCCCGCGATCCCGCCGAAGCGACAATCACGCTCTCGATCAACGGCGTCGCCTGCGCCGGCTTTACCAACGAGACCATCCTGTCCTGCGCGCGGCGCTACGATGTCTACATCCCGACGCTGTGCGAATTGGAAGACATCGATCACGCCCCCGGCGCCTGCCGGGTGTGCCTGGTCGAGATCCTGCAGGCCGGCAAGGACACGCCGCAGATCGTCACCGCCTGCAATACGCCGGTGCGCGACGGCATGGAGGTGCAGACCCGCTCCAAGAAGGCGCGCGACATGCAGCGCCTGCAGGTCGAATTGCTGATGGCCGATCATCTGCAGGATTGCGCCACCTGCATCCGCCACGGCAGCTGCGAGTTGCAGGATCTGGCGCAGTTCGTCGGGCTGCAGCAGAATCGGTTCTTCGACCGCGAGCGGACCGAGGCGCGCCCGGTCGATCAAAGCTCGCCCGCGATGGTGCGCGATATGCGGCGCTGCGTCCGCTGCCAGCGCTGCGTCGCGATCTGCCGTTATCACCAGAAGATCGACGCGCTGGCGATCGAAGGCAGCGGGTTGGAGCGGATGGTGGCGCTGCGCGACGCCGACGGCTACCCGAATTCGGTGTGCGTCTCCTGCGGCCAATGCGTGCTGGTGTGCCCGACCGGTGCGCTCGGCGAGCGCGACGAGACCGACCGGGCGCTGGACTACATCTGCGATCCGAACGTCGTCACCGTGGTGCAGTTCGCCCCCGCCGTGCGGGTGGCGTTCGGCGAAGAATTCGGCCTGCCGGCCGGCACCAACGTCGAAGGCCAGATCATCGCCGCCTGCCGCAAACTCGGCGTCGATGTCGTGCTCGACACCAACTTCGCTGCCGACGTGGTGATCATGGAGGAGGGCGCCGAGCTGCTGGCGCGGCTGAAACGGGGGCGGCGGCCGACCTTCACCTCATGCTGTCCGGCCTGGATCAACTTCGCCGAGATCCACTATCCGGATGTGCTGCCGCTATTGTCCTCGACCAAGTCGCCGCAGCAGGTGCTGTCGACGATCGCCAAGAGCTATCTGCCCGAACAGCTCGGCGTGCCGGCCGAGCGCATCCGGGTGATCTCGATCATGCCGTGCATCGCCAAGAAGGACGAGGCGGTGCGGCCGCAGATGGTTCACGACGGGCAGCCCGAGACCGACCTGGTGCTGACCACGCGCGAATTCGCCCGTCTGCTACGCCGCGAGGGCATCGACCTGAAGGACCTGCCGTCGTCGCAGTTCGACCGTCCCTTCCTCAGCGCCTATTCCGGCGCCGGTGCGATCTTCGGCACCACCGGCGGTGTGATGGAAGCGGCGGTACGGACTATCTATGCGCTGGTCAACGGCCGCGAATTGGACCGGATCGAGCTGACGCAGCTCCGCGGCTTTGAAGGCCTGCGCGAGGCAACTGTCGATCTCGGCGGTCCGGTCGGCGAGGTCAGGGTCGCGATGGTTCACGGCCTCGGAGACACGCGCCGCCTAGTAGAATCGGTGCTGAGCGGCGAAGCCAATTACGACTTCATCGAAGTGATGGCCTGTCCGGGCGGCTGCGTCGACGGCGGCGGATCGCTGCGTTCGAAGAAGCAGTATCTGCCGCTCGCGCTGAAGCGGCGCGAAACCATCTACAATGTCGATCGGGCTGCGAAGGTCCGGCAGTCGCACAACAATCCTCAGGTGCAGGCGCTATATCGCGAGCTGCTGCAGGCGTCGAATTCTGAGGTCGCGCACCGGCTACTGCACACCCACTACGCCTCGCGCAAACGCGAGCTGCAGCACACCGTCAAGGAGATCTGGGACGATCTCACCATGAGCACGATCCTGTACTGACGGGGGAGCGCAGGAGATGTCGCCACCACAGCATCTGGTCCCCAATCGGCGCAATGTGGTGCGTGGTCTTGCGGCACTGCCGGCGCTGGGGCTGACGCGGACGTTCGCCGCCGAGCCGCTGACGCTGTGGGGGATTCCGGCGACACCGTCGGCGTTGTTCGTCCGCGCCGTCGCGTCGGAGCGGCTGCAGCAGGCCGCGCCCGGGATTCGCTTTCAGCTCTGGAAGAGCACCGACCAGATGCGCGCCGGGATCGCGTTGGGACAGTTCCGGCTGTTCGCGACCTCGACCTACGCGGCGGCCAATTTCTTCAATCGCGGCGCCGGAACGCGGATGCTAAACGTCGTCACCTGGGGCGTGCTCTACGTGATGGCGCGCGATCCGGCCATCAGGTCGGTCGCCGATCTCGCCGGCCGCAGCATTCTGCTGTCGAACAAGAATGAAGCGCCCGATCTGTTGTTTCGACTGGTGCTGCGCTGGGCCGGACTCGATCCGGACCGCGACGTCCGCTGCGAATATGTCGGCTCGCCCGGCGAGGCGGTGCCGCTGTTTCTCGCCGGCCGCAGCGACGTCGCCGTGCTGCACGAGCCGGCCGCCACCACTGCGCTGCTCCGCGGCCAGCAGGAGGGCAAGCCGGTTTATCGGGTGCTGGATATCGCCGAACTCTATGGTCGCCACACCGGGCGCGGGCCTCGGATTCCGCAAGTCGGGCTCGCGGTCAGCACCGAGCTGCTGAACTCTCAGCCCGAGATCACCGCCGCCGTGCAGGCCGCTTGCGCTGAAGCGAGTAGCTGGATTGCGGCACATCCGCGCGAGGCCGCCGAGCTTGCTGCGCCGGCGCTCGGGCTGCCGGCCGAAGTGATCGCCGCGTCATTGCCGCATGTCCGCCTCGACGTCGTTCCGGCGCGGCAGGCGCGTGACGACATCGAAGTGTACTTCAAGAATCTGATGGAGCTCGATCCCGGCGTCGTCGGCGGCCGGCTGCCGGACGCGGCATTCTATGCGGGGTAGCGCGCGGATCTCGTGGGCCTGGAGCCTCGTCGGCATCGCGCTGCTGCTGTCGCTGTGGGAGATTGGCCATCGGGCGTATGGGCCGTTGGTCCTTCCGGGGCTCGGCGACACGGCGCTGACGCTGTGGCGGATGATCCGGGCCGGGCAGGTCGGGCCGGCGCTGCTCGAGACCGCCGGCAATGCCGGGCTCGGCTGGATCATCGGCGTGCTGATCGGATCATGTGCCGGGATGCTTGCCGGCCTGCGCGAAGAAGCGCAGCGCGCGCTGCAGCCGGTCGCGATCATCCTACTCGGAGTTCCGGCGATCGCCTGGGTGGTGATGGCGCTGCTGTGGTTCGGCGGTCGCTGGGCGGTGGTGGTGACGGTCGCCGCCGCGACCGGTCCGATGTTGTTCGGCGCGGCGCTGGAGGGCGTGCGCAGCCTCGACGGCACGCTGGCCCGGATGGCGCGGGTGTACCAGGTGCCGCTGTCGGCGCGGCTGACCGAGGTGTACGGACCGCAGTTACTGAGCCATCTGTTCCCCGCGCTGGTGACGACGCTGGCGATGTCCTGGAAGGTCGCGGTGATGGCCGAGCTGCTCGCTGGCGCCGGCGGGATCGGCGATGGTCTGGCCACCGCGCGCGCTCATGTCGACACCGCCGAGACGATGGCCTGGGTGGTGGTCGTGGTTGGCGTGCTGATCGTGGTCGATGCCGGCGTGTTGCAGCCGCTGCAGCGCCGGCTGTGGCTATGGCGCGACGACGAGCGGAGCGGCGGCCGATGAGCGGGGCGCTGCTGCAGTTCCGCGGTGTGCGGTTCGGCTATCAGGCGCCGGTGCTGCGCGGCATCAATCTTGACGTCCAGGCTGGTTCGATCACCGCGGTGATGGGGCCGTCCGGAAGCGGCAAGAGCACGCTGCTGGCGCTCGCCGCGGGGCTCTTGATGCCGGACGACGGCGCCGTGCATCGCCGCAGCACGCGGCTCGGCATGGTGTTTCAGGACCCCGCGTTGCTGCCGTGGCGCAGCGCGCTCGACAACGTGGCGTTTCCGCTGATCGCGCTTGGCCAGCACACGCGTGAGCGCCGCGAGCGTGCACGGGCGATGCTCGCGAACGTGGGCCTCTCGGGCGACGATGCCGGCAAATATCCGCGCCAGCTATCCGGCGGGATGCAGCAGCGCGTGGCGCTGGCGCGCGCATTGGTGATCGAGCCAGATCTGCTCCTCTGCGACGAGCCGTTCAGCGCACTCGACGCGCTGGTGCGCGCCGAGCTGTGGCGAATCGTGCGGGACATCCATGCGCGCAGCGGACTGACGATGCTGATCGTCACCCATGATGGCCCGGAGGCGATGCAATGCGATCGCCTCGCCATCCTGTCGGAAGGTCACATCGAGCAAGTCGGTGCGCCAGCCGAGATCCTGCGTCATCCGGCCAGCGCCGTCGTGCGAACTTTCGTGGCGGCCGCCACCGGCAACTGACCGCCTCACTCGCGCGGCGGTGAGTGCGCGCCGTTGGCGAGGAAGAACAGTTCGACCAGCCGCCCCTTTTTGCCGGACAGCGCGAAGATACACTCCGGCGACTCGGCGTCGAGTTCGGCGATCGGCACCTTGGCGATGCGGTCGACCCGGCTGGAGCCATGCTCCCACATGAAGCCGACACCGAGATGGTTGGCGACCGCCTCCAGCATGCCTTCGCGGGTGTTGACCACGATCGACGGCACCGGTCGCAGGCCGGCGGCGCGGAATGCGCGGTCGACGGCGCGCTGGGTCGACGAATCGCGGGTGCGGAACACCAGCGGATAGCGCATCAGCTCGACGATCGAGACCTGCGGCTTCTTCTTCAGCGGATGGGTCGGATGGCACAGCGCCACGACGCGCTGCTCCAGGCAGATCTCGCGGCGGAAGCGACGGTCGGCCGGCACGTCCGGCAGCACGCCGATATCGACGCGCTGATCGACCACGGCGGCGACGATCGCCGACCAGCTTCCGATTTCGATCGCGACCTGCACCTTGGGGTACATCTGCTTGAAGGTTGCGATCAGTGCCATGCCGGGCATCGAGTTGCCGAGCCCGACGCGGAGTTCGCCGCCGGCCAGCTCCTCGCGCTGCGACAGGATCGACAGCGCGCCGGTCTCGACCGCCTGCATCCGGCTGGTGGCGCCGTAGAGCTGCCGGCACAGCGAGGTCGGAATCAGGTTGGCGCCGTGGCGCTCGAACAGCGTCACGCCGAACTCTCCTTCGAGTTCGCGCACCGATTGCGCCACCGCCGATTGTGTCACGCCGATCCTCCGCGCCGCGGCTGCAAAGCTGCCGGCATCGAACACCGCGTTGACGGCACGCAGCCGCGACGACGTCAGAGCCATCCCGTCCGTTTCTCCGCATCACCAGGAAACCTGGTGAGGGTCATAAGCAAACCTGCTGACCGTTATGTGACTGTCAGACGCTGCCCTTAACCCTGTGCCGCATCGCAACGAGGCCAGGGGACAGGTGATGGCGAAGATCGAGCTCAGCGCGGTCCGCAAATCGTTCGGCGACACCGAAGTCCTCAAGGGCGTCGATCTGTCGATCCACGAGGGTGAGTTCGTGTCGCTGGTCGGCCCGAGCGGATGCGGCAAGTCGACACTGCTGCGGGTGATCGCCGGGCTGGAGCCGCAGAGCTCCGGCGAAGTGAAGATCGGCGGCGTTGCGGTCGATCACGTCCGGCCGAGCGCGCGCAACCTCGCGATGGTGTTTCAATCCTACGCGCTGTACCCGCATCTGTCGGTGTTCGACAACATCGCGGTGCCGCTGCGGATGAAGCGGCTGTCGGCGCTGGAGCGGGCGCCGCTGCTGGGCCGGCTGATCCCGAACCGCTACCAGGTCGAGCGCGGCATCCGTGCCGATGTCGAGCGCGTCGCCGCTCAGCTCGAAATCTCGCCGCTGCTGTCGCGCAAGCCCGGGCAGCTCTCCGGCGGCCAGCGCCAGCGCGTAGCGGTCGGCCGCGCTTTGGTGCGCGAGCCGGTCGGCTTCCTGTTCGACGAGCCCTTGTCCAACCTCGACGCCAAACTCCGCGTGCATATGCGCGCCGAAATCGCGCAGCTGCATCGCCGGCTCAAAGCGACTTTTGTCTACGTCACGCACGATCAGGCCGAGGCGATGACGATGTCCGGCCGGATCGCCGTGATGATCGGCGGCGAACTGGTTCAGGTCGGCACGCCGAGCGACGTCTACGACAATCCACGCGATATCCGCGTCGCCGAATTCATCGGAAGCCCCAAGATCAACGTGCTGCCGGGTGCGGTTCAGACCGACGGCCGCATCGTGATGCTCGATCGCGTGCTGGCTGCTCGCGTCGCGGCGAGCGCCGGTGCCTGCCGTGTTGCGATCCGGCCGGAGCGTCTGAGCCTCGGCAGCGGTGATCTGTCCGGCGTCGTCGTGCACGTCGAGAACATGGGGGCCGAAGCCTTCGTGCATCTCGGCTGTGACGGGCTGACCGATCCGGTGGTGATCCGGCTCGACGATCCGCTGCGGCTGCCGGCGATCGGCAGCACCCAGCGGTTCGGCTTTGCGCCCGAGGCGATCCGGCTGTTCGACGCCGCCGGCAAGCGCATTGCGATCCGCACCGAAGCCTCGGTCGAGATGATCCGGGAGGTGGCTCATGTCTGAGGTCACCATGTCCGATGCCGCCGTCGCGCTGCGCGATCTCGATGTCCCGGCGACTGCGCGCGCGTCGGCCAAGCGGCGTCGCCGCGGCCGCGGCATCGTCGCCTACGGCCTGGTGGCGCCGGCTTTCACGCTGATGCTGTTGATGCTGCTCGGGCCGCTCGCCGGCGTCATCGCGCTTTCGTTCACCGACTATCAGCTCGGCGCACCGTCGTTCGCCTGGATCGGCCTCGCCAATTATCAGCAGCTGGTCGCCGACCGGGTGTTCTGGATCTCGCTGACCAATACGCTGACCTATGCGGTGATCGTGGTGCCGGGCTCGGTCGCGCTCGGCCTCGGCGTGGCGATGCTGATCGAGAGCGGCACGCATCTCCGTGCCTTCTATCGCACGATCTACTTCCTGCCGGTGATGGCCACCCTGATCGCGATGGCGATCGTGTGGGAGTTCATGCTGCATCCGCAGTTCGGCCTGGTGAACGGGCTGATCAAAATGGTCGGCCTGGCGCCGCATCCGTGGCTGCAGGATCGCGGCACGGCGCTGTACGCGCTGTGCGCGATCGGGATCTGGCAGGCGGTCGGTTTCAACATGGTGCTGTTCCTCGCCGGGCTGATGTCGATCCCCAAGCATCTCTATGACGCCGCCGAGATCGATGGTGCCGCGAGTGCGTGGTCACGGTTCCGGCTGGTGACGTGGCCGATGCTCGGGCCGGTGACGCTTTTCGTGGTGGTGATCACCGGCATCCGGTCGTTTCAGGTGTTCGACACCGTCCACGTCCTCACCAAGGGCGGACCGTCAAAGTCCACCGAGGTGCTGATCCACACCATGTACATGGAAGGCTTCGAGTTCTTCCGCTCCGGCTATGCCGCCGCGGTGACCGTGGTGTTTCTCGGCCTGGTGCTGTTGCTGACCCTGGTGAAGTCGCGGCTCGCCGCCAAGCAGGTGCACTACGCATGAGCGCCGCCCGACGAAGCCTGATCCGCTCCAGCTTCCGCCACGTCGCCCTGATGAGTGGCGCGGTGCTGATGCTGGCGCCGTTCGTCTGGATGCTGTCGACCGCGTCGAAGCCACCGGACGAAATCTACTCCAGCGATCTGCATCTGATCCCGCGCCATTTCGCGCTGTGGGACAATCTCCGCACCGCGTTCGGCAAGGCCGATCTCGGCCGCTTCCTGCTCAACGGCGTGATCGTCACGGTGGCGATCTTCGCCTGCCAGGTGCTGATCGCGCTGCCGGCCGCCTATGCGCTCGCCAAGCTGCGCTTTCTCGGGCGCAAGGTGCTGTTCGCGCTGGTGCTGTTCGGCATCCTGATCCCGCCGCAGGCGACCGCGATCCCGGTGTTCCTGCTGCTGCACCAGCTCGGTGCGCTCGACAGCTACGCGGCACTGGTGTTGCCGTTCACCATCTCGGTGTTCGGCATCTTTCTGATGCGGCAGTTCTTCATGACCGTGCCGGACGATCTGCTCGACGCCGCGCGGATGGACGGGATGTCGGAGTTCGCGATCGTCTGGCGGGTGATGCTGCCGACCGCGATCCCGGCCGTCACAGCGTTCGGCATCTTCTCGGTGGTGGCGCATTGGAACGATTATTTCTGGCCGCTGATCGTACTCAACAGCCAGCAATACTACACGCCGCCGCTGGCGGTGGCGCATTTCCGCAATGCCGAGGCCGGCACGTCCTATGGCCCGCTGATGGCCGCGGCGCTGGTGATCATCACGCCGCTGGTGATCGCGTTCCTGCTGGCGCAGCGCCGCTTCATCGAAGGCATCACGCTGACCGGACTGAAATAACCCGCATCGACCCGAACAGGAGACTTCGCATGATGAAGAGATGGATCGCCGCAGCCGCGATGACGCTGGTTGCCGGCTTCGCCCACGCCCAGCAGCAGACCGAGGTGGTGCTGCAATATCCATATCCGGAGCTGTTCACTGAGACCCATAAGCGGATCGCCGAAGAATTCGCCAAGGTTCATCCGGAGATTAAGGTCACGTTCCGGGCTCCTTACGAGTCGTATGAAGAAGCCACCCAGAAGGTGCTGCGCGAGGCGGTGACCAATCAGCTGCCGGACGTCACCTTCCAGGGTCTGAACCGCATCCGCGTGCTGGTCGACAAGACCATCCCGGCGCCGCTTGACGGCTACATCGCGGCCGAGAAGGATTTCGACAAGCAGGGCTTCCATCAGGCGATGTACGACATCGGCACCGCCAGCGGCAAAGTCTATGCGCTGCCCTTCGCGATCTCGCTGCCGATCGTCTACGTCAATCTCGACCTGGTGAAGCAGGCCGGCGGCGACGTCAATAATCTGCCGACCACCTGGGACGGCCTGTTGGATCTGGCCAAGAAGGTCAAGGCGCTCGGCCCCGACACCAACGGCATCACCTATGCCTGGGACATCACCGGCAACTGGCTGTGGCAGGCGCCGGTGTTCGCCCGCGGCGGCTCGATGCTGAATGCGGACGAGACCAAGGTGGCGTTCGATGGCCCCGAAGGCCAGTTCGCGATGCGCACCATCGCCCGTCTGGTCACCGAAGGCGCCATGCCGAACCTCGACCAGCCGTCGATGCGCGCCACCTTCGCGGCGGGCAAGACCGGCATCCACATCACCTCGACCTCGGACCTGAAGAAGACCACCGATATGATCGGCGGCAAGTTCGCGCTGAAGACCATCGCGTTCCCGGACGTGGTCAAGCCGAACGGCCGTCTGCCTGCCGGCGGCAACGTCGTGCTGATCACCGCCAAGGATAAGGCCAAGCGCGACGCTGCCTGGGAAGTGGTGAAGTTCTGGACCGGTCCGAAGGGCGCGGCGATCATGGCCGAGACCACCGGCTACATGCCGCCCAACAAGGTCGCCAATGACGTCTATCTGAAAGACTTCTACGAGAAGAACCCGAACAACTACACCGCGGTCAGCCAGCTTGCGCTGCTGACCAAGTGGTACGCGTTCCCCGGCGACAATGGCCTGAAGATCACCGACGTGATCAAGGACCACCTCAACTCGATCGTCTCCGGCGCGCGCGCCAAGGAGCCGGACGCGGTGCTGGCGGACATGAGCCGCGACGTCCAGAACCTGCTGCCGAAGACCGTCGGCGCCGCCAAGTAACGCGCGGACAAACTCGCGACGGAGCGCATCCTGCGCTCCGTCGCGTATTGTTTTGGAGCGGGCCATGAAACTGATCCATCTCAGCGACATCCACCTCACCACGCCGGGCGCGACGATCGGCGGACGCAATCCACGGCTAAATTTTGAGAAGGCGCTCACCCATATCCTGCGCGACCATCACGACGCCGAGCTGATGGTGATCACCGGCGACCTGTCCGACTGGGGCGATGCCGACGACTATCGCTGGCTGAAAGCGCAGATCGACGCGTTTCCGATTCCGGTGCGGCTGTGCATCGGCAATCACGATTCCCGCGAGAATTTCCTCAGCGTGTTTCCGGACTATGCCGACGAGCATGGCCTGGTAGAGGGGGTGTACGACACCCCGGCCGGCCGTTGCCTGCTGCTCGACACGGCCGAAGCCGGCACCCATGCGGGTCGCTATTGCGAGACGCGCAGGGCATGGCTGACCCGGCAGCTCGCCGAACATCCCGGGCCGTTCCTGCTGTTCATGCATCACAATCCGATGCCGACGCATCTCGGCCCGATGGACCAGATCGGGCTGCTGGACGATGGCGCGTTTCGCCAGATCGTCGGCCGGCATCGCGACCGCATCCGCCACATCTTCTTCGGCCATTGCCATCTGCCGCTGGCCGGCTCGGTGGCCGGCGTGCCGGTCAGCTCGCTGCGCGGCACCAACCATGCCAGCTATCCGCTGTTCTCGGAGCGCCGGATGCTGAGCGCTTCCGACCTGCCGGAGTCCTACGGCGTGGTGTTCTTCGGCGACGACTACGTCACCGTTCACATGGTCGAGTTCGGTTACACCGGCGAGATCCGGGTCGAGGGCTCGCCCGACTACAACGCCTGGAACAGGGAGACCATGCTGCGATGAAGTTCGTCGTTCTCACCGATACGCATTTCGTCACCCGCGGCCGCCGCATCTACGGGCTCGATCCCGCCGAGCGGCTCACCGCCGCGGTGGCGCGGATCAACCGCGAGCATCCCGACATCGCGTTCGTGATCGTCACCGGCGATCTGGCGCATTGGGGCGAGGAGCCGGCCTACGACAATCTGGCTTCGGTGCTGGCGGGATTGCGCGCGCCGACCATCCTGATGATGGGCAATCACGACAAGCGTGACGCCTTCGCCAAATTCTTCCCCGGCGTGCCGCGCGATGCCAACGGCTTCGTGCAGGCCATGCAGGTGTTCGAGGCGGCGACGATCGTCACGTTGGACACGCTGAATGAAGCCGCGCCGAACCACGAGGGGCTGTTGTGCGAGGCGCGGCTGGCGTTCCTCGAACACGCGCTGGCGGAAGCGCCGGCCGACCGACCGCTGCTGCTGTTCCAGCATCACCCGCCGTTCGACACCGGCTTGCGCTACATGGATACGATCCGGCTCGCCAATCCGGATGCGGAGTGGGAGGTGATCGCCCGCACCCGCAAGCCTGACTATCTGTTCATGGGCCATCTGCACCGGCCGATTTCCGGCGTGTGGCGCGGCATCCCGTATCACATCCAGCGCGGCCTGGCGCATCAGGTCGCGTTCCATCTGGTGGCCGAGGGCCATATCCCCGGCTCGCACGAGCCGCCGGACTACGCCCATGTCAGCGTTGAGGCCGACCGCATCGTGATCCACCAGTGCTCGTTCATGTACGACGGGCCGCTGTTCTCGCTGCACGACAGCGTCGCGCTGCACCGCGTCTCGTTCTGACGCGCCTCAGCGGCCTCCGAGCCGCCGCTGTTGTGTTGCCCCGGCGGTTGCGGAGCCGAC
>NZ_QTKI01000094.1:0-13745 GCF_010820945.1 Rhodopseudomonas sp. BR0C11 | reverse complement strand
GGGGCCTAGGGGATTGGGACCTGGGCCGCGGCCGGATCTTCTGGTCGCAATCGATGTTCACGATCCTCGGCCTGGAGAGCCGCAACGACCTCCTCACCTTCGGTGAGGTCAATGCGCTGGTGAAGGGCGAGGACATCGACCTGTTCGCGATCGCCGACGAACTGATGGCCGGCCGGGTCGATCACATCGACCACAGCTTCCAGATGCGTCACGCCCATGGCCATTGGATCTGGCTGCGGATGCGCTGCGAGCTCACCCAGGAGTCCGGCTCGACCGAGAAGCACCTGATCGGCATCGCGGTCGACATCACCGAGCAGAAGAGCCTCGCCGAGCGCTCGGTCGAAGCCGATCTGCGCCTGCGCGATGCGATCGAGACCATCCCGGAAGCCTTCGTGCTGTGGGACGCCGAGAATCGTCTGGTGCTGTGCAATTCGCACTTCCAGCGCCTGCATAAGCTGCCGGACTCGGCGGTGACGCCCGGCACCTCCTACGAGACCATTCTCGAAGTCGGCCGCATGCCGCAGCTCCGCACCCGGCTGTGCGACAACGGCGCGGTGATGCCCGGCGCCCGCACCTTCGAGGCGCAGCTCGACGACGGCAGCTGGCTGCACATCAGCGAGCGCCGCACCAAGGACGGTGGCTACGTCGCGGTCGGCACCGACATCACCAGGATCAAGGCGCACGAACAGAAGCTGGTCGACAACGACCTGCGGCTGCGCGCCACCGTCGCCGATCTCAAGATCACGCAGTCGAAACTGGAGAAGCAGGCGCTCGAACTCGCCGACCTCGCCCGCAAATACGCCGACGAAAAACGGCGGGCCGAGGAAGCCAATCAGACCAAGTCGAAATTCCTGGCCAATATGAGCCACGAGCTGCGCACGCCGCTCAACGCCATCATCGGCTTCTCGGAGATCATGGGCAGCGGCATGTTCGGCACGCTGGGCTCGGAGAAGTATCAGGAATACTTCCACGACATCATGACCAGCGGTCACTATCTGCTGGAGGTGATCAACGACATCCTCGACATGTCGAAGATCGAAGCCGGCCGGATGCGGCTGGAGATGGAGCCGCTCGATCTCGCCAAGACCATCGGCGAGTCGCTGAAAGTCGTGGCCGGCCGCGCCGAGCACAAGCATCTCGACCTGCGCTCCGAGCTCAACGACCAGATCCCGATCGTCGCCGACCGCCGCGCCATCAAGCAGATCCTGATCAACCTATTGTCGAACGCGGTGAAGTTCACCCCCGACGCCGGCCGGGTGACGGTACGCGGCCGCATCGCCGGCGGCTCGATCGTGCTGATGATCGCCGACACCGGCATCGGCATTCCGCCGCAATCGCTGCGCCGTCTCGGCCAGCCATTCGAACAGGTCGAGAGCCAGCTCACCAAGAGCTATCACGGCTCCGGCCTCGGCCTCGCCATCGCCAAGTCGCTGGTCAACCTGCACGGCGGCTCGATGCGGCTGCGCTCGACGCTCGGCACCGGCACCATCGTGATGGTGAGCCTGCCCCGCACCTGCCAGCAGCGCCCCCTCGCCGCCTGATCTCGTCAGCCTGGTCTCTTGCGCGGCTTGGTTCTCTTTTCACGGCCTCGTCTCTGCCGTTGCACAGCGGTGGTGTCTGTCTCTCTCTGCTCCGGCGAAGGAGATTCCGGGTTCGCGCTCCGCGCGCCCCGGAATGACTCGTGGTGAGTTCGGACGCTCTACACAACGTCATTCCGGGGCGCGAGCGCAGCTCGCGAACCCGGAATCCCGAGATGCTCTGATACCCGGCCTCCACGCGACCGACCGGCGACGCCACATTGAGAGAGGCGTGCTGTTCGGTTCGCCCCTTCTTTCCGTATCAGCCAATGCCTTCCACCGACGCGCAAAAATAAGCCCCGGTTCTGATCGCTCAGAACCGGGGCTTGCTTGAGCAATGAGAGGTTCGCTTACCAATTGACGCGGGCGCCGGCCGAGACCTGGTGGCTGGTGGCGTTGCTGCGATATTCGCCGGTGTAGGCGGCGAACATCCGGAACGTCTCGGTGCGCCAGCCCGACAGCTTGGCGCTCACCAGCGCCGCGTTGCGGCCCGGCTGCGCGGCATCGACCAGGAACGCTTGATCGAGCAGCGCGGCTTCGCTGACCAGCGTGCTGTCACGCAGGTCGTAGCCCCAGCCGACCTTCAGCTCCGGCGCCAGCGTGGTGCCGTCGGTGGTGCGCAGCCGCGCGCTCACCGCCGCACCGACCGTGGAGGTCAGCTTGTCGTAGGTCCGCGCCGCATAGACGAGGCCGATCGGCAGCTGGCTTTCGCTGTAGGCATCGCGGCGGAAGCCCTGCCAGGTCATGCCGACGAACGGCTTCAACGTCACGTCGTGCCCCATCGCAAACCGGTAGCCAGCCTCGAACGTGGTGCCGACGCCGACGCCGTTGGCGCTGCCCTGCAGGCTGGTCGGCGACAACAGGATCTGGCGGCTGGTCGCCATCTGGCTCGGACCGGCCGCGATGCGGAAGTCGAGCACGGCGGCGCCCGGCGTCCAGCTCGCATAGGCGGCGCCCGCATAGGTATCGACCGTGCCCTGCATGTCGGTGCTGGTCGCCGTGGTGCGCGCGTAGCCGAACGCGCCGCCGGCGTTGAAGCTGTTAGAGAATCGCCGATCGACACCGACCGCAAAGCCGGCGCTGACCGCCTTCGAGCCTGACAGATCGCCGCTATCGCCGACCCGGCTGTTGCGGCCGAAGCCCTGGCCCCACACCGACCAGCCGTCCTGCACCCGCTCGGCCGGCGAGATGCTGGCGAACGCATTCATTGCCCCATTGGTGCCGGCGCTCATCGTGTTGCTGCCCGCATAGGACATCGCGAAGGATTGCGCGGTGCCGTTCTGGCCGATCTCGCTGCCCGACGTCAGCATGTCCTGGCGATCGCCGATCGCGCCGAGGAAGCCGGTGAACGCCTGCAACGGCGCGCTGGCCATCGCCGGCTGGCCGGAACCGGGGAGCTGATTCAGCGCCTTGTCGAACTCGGCCTGAGTGTTGAGCTTGTACAGCGCGTTGTACAGCGCCTTCTCATTGGCGGTCGGCATCACGCCCGAGGCCGCACGCTTGTTGTCGAGGATGCGGGCGACCGACTGCTGTGTCGGCCCCAGCCTGTCGGCTTCGGCGAGCTGGCTGAAGCTCGACGGCGTCACCGCCAGGGCGATCGAGGTCGGGTTGTAGATCAGGTCGAAGCGGCCGTTGGCCGGCAGCCCCGAGGTCGGCTGCTCCAGCTTGGAGAAGCTGCCCGCGGTGCTGGCGCCATCGGTCGCCTGCACAAACGCGAACTTGGCGCCGATTGCCGGCGTGTAGTTGCTGACGGTGCCGACGCTGCCGCGCAGCACCGGGGTCAGCGTGCCGGCCGCGTAGAACACATTGCCGGCGCCAGTGACGTAGATCTTGTCGTAAGTGCCGGGGCCGCCCGGCACGATCAGCGAGCCGTCGATATCGATCCGCGTCGTGGCGGTCGAGGTCAACGTCACGTTGCCATTGAAGGTCAGCGTGCCGACCGAGTTGCCGTTCAGCACCGTGCCGGCCGGCACCACGTTGTTGCTCACCAGGTCGCCGATATTCGCCATCTTGCCTGGTGACAGCATGCCCGCGATCACGGTGTCTCCGGCGATCGTGCCGAAGCCGGCCAGGGTTGCGGGCTGCGCCACTTCGAGGCGATGGCCCGCCGACATCGTCAGCGTGCCGTCGACCGCGAGCGTGCCAAGCTGGGCGAATACGTTGCCTCCGGCGTCGGTCCGGCCGGAAATGCTCAGGATGCCGGTGCCGACCTTCGAGAAATCACCGTCGGTGGTGAGCAGCCGGCTCCAATAGGTGGTCTGGTCAGCGGCAACCGACACTGCCGTGTTGGCAGTCAGGCTGGTCGGGCCGTCGGTCGCCCGATCGAGCCGGATCAGACCGTAGCCGAACACGGCGTCGACGCCCGGCGCGCCGAGATCTTCGGTGGTCGAGAACAACAGGCGCGACAGGTCCTGCGCGTTGTAGCTCGGATTGGCCTGAATCAGCACTGCGATTGCACCCGACACCGTCGGCGCCGCCATCGAGGTGCCTTGCGCGAAGCCGTAGGTGTTCACCGGCACGGTCGAATACACCAGTGCGCCCGTTGCATCATCGCCACCCGGCGCGGCAACGCACCAGCTCGCGGTCACGCCGCAGAGATTCGAATAAGACGCAGCCGCCTTGGTGATGCCCACCGACATCACCGAAATGATCTGTCCCTGCTGATGTTGAAGGGCAGATCCGTCGAGCTGCTGTCCCTGGTCGTCATAGACGCCAAGCCCGGCATGCGCCGGATTGAAGAACGGCATCAACGCGATGCCGTTGGCATTGCGGGCGGCGATCGGATTCTCGGCGCGGTCGTTGCCGGCCGCGGCGACGATGATCTTGCCGGCTTTGAGGACATTGAACGCGGCATTCGCCTCGTCGTCGATGTTTCCGACGGTCCAAAGCTTCAGATTGGTCAGACCGTCCGAATTCGGGCCGTAGCTGGCGTTATAGACCATCGTCCCGCTCAGGCCCGCGAAGTAGTTCAGCGCCAGCGCGGAGGAGTCGACGTTCCCGTAAGTGGTGTAGCCTTTCTCGGTGATCGCGCGCAGCGGAATGATGCTGGCATCGTAAGCGACGCCGTGCGCATCGACATTGTCGAACTTCTCAGCGGCGATAATGCCGGCGACGTGCGACCCATGGATGTCGGTCTTCTGCGCGCTCTCCGGAGAGAGATCGTTCGGATCGAACGCCTTGCCGATCTCGACGACGTAGTTCTTGCCGAGGTTGGTGCGCAGCTTGTTGACGAGGCCGGCATTGGTCGTGTCGAAGCCGGTATCAGCCACTGTCACAGTGACGCCGGCGCCGGTGAAACCACGGTTATAGGCGCCCTGGGCGCCGATCATATCCAGGTTCCAGGTCTGCTCGGCCGTGGTTGGCAGCGGGTTCGGCAGGTTCGGCGAGTTGTTCACCGCCATCGCGACGTTCTGATACGACGAGGCGGTCAATCCCGAGACCGACGCGGTGCGGGTCGCGAGCACTTGCGCGGCGTTCGGCGCGAGCACCATGCGCTGGCCGGAGGTCAGCACGCCGAGATCGGCAGCCGTGGTCACGTCGCGCACCGCCGTTGGCGCCAGCGTGGAGACATGGCGCACCACCGCGTCGCGTAGTCCGGGATTGCGATACGTGCTGTCGTAGGCCTGCGCGATCAGCGCGCGCTCGCCCTGCCGCATCGCGTCGGAGAATTTCGCCTTCAGTTCGGGCGACAACGCAGCCTTGGCAACCGATTTCGAAGGCGACTCCGCCGCATACAACGCGGCTGACATCGGAGCGCTGACAAGAAACGTCGTACACAACAGCAGCGACGAGAGATGACGAAAACGCCCCACGGTGCTCACGGACTTTCCCTTCCTGTCCGAGCAGGCGCCTCAGCCGCGCATGCTCAGTGTCTGTCTCGATCGGCGAACTGACGAACACTTCGCCTCGGTGTTCGCGTAGTTCTAAATCGGTGCTAATGCGTCGCGACAGAGCGGAGCGGCCGGATTCAGGTTGAAGGCGGCGCTTTCCTTTGACTTTGCGTCTCAGAACAGGATGGGCGGGAGTGTCGGCGACCTCTTCGCCTTGGTGCGGGCACACGCGGAGCGCGCAATCCATCGCGACCGCGTCCTGTCGGCTGGCGGCGCGGAGACGCATCGTCTTTCGTGGAAAAACCCGCTAAGCTGAAGGCACTTGGCCGCCGGCGGCGCAGCTGCCGATGGCCTGTCGAGCCGGCTTGAAGATCAATCGACCCGATGGCGTCCCTTCCCCGACTCTATTACGTGACCTCCGGCCTCGACGAGGCGAACGCATTCGCGACCTGGCGCGCGGTGATCTCGCCGCTGTTCGAGCCGCGTCCGTGCGGGCCGAGCCGCAAGACGCCGACCGGATCGGCCTACGGCATCATCATCGGCGACCTGGTGGTCGCCAAGGTCGCGTTCAACGCCCAGGATTTCGTCCGCGACGCCCACCGCATCTCCGTGACGCCGGATCATCTGCTGCTGCACCTCTACGTGTCGGGCGGCTTCAACGGCGAGGTGACGCGGCAGCAGACGGTGATCGGCCCCGGCAAGGTGGCGCTGATCGATCTCGCCTGCCCGATCTCGACCCGAGCGTTCGCGTCGAACACGATGTGCCTGATCGTGCCGCGCAAGCTGCTCGCCGGGCTGCCGCTGCACGCGCTCAAGCCGAAGCTCGATCCGCTGCGCAACGATCTGCTGGCCGCCTATATCCGCTCGCTGCAGGAGCGCAGCGCGCAGCTGACCGAGGCCGACGTGGCGACGACAGTGGCGGAGACCGCCGACTTCCTGCGCCGGCTGCTGGCGCCGTCCGCCGAGGCCGACCTCGCCCCGCAGCGCGGCGCCGACGAGACCATCCTGGCGCTGACCGAAGCGCTGATCCGCGACAACCTCGCGCAGCCCGAGCTGTCGCCCGATTGGCTGGCGCAGCAGCTCGACGTGTCCCGCGCCTCGCTGTACCGGCTGTTCGCCGAGCGCGGCGGGGTGATGCGTTACGTGCAGGAACGCCGGCTGCTCGCGGTGCAGGCCGCGCTCGCCGATCCGGTGGAGACGCGACGGCTGTCGCGCCTCGCCTCTGATCTCGGCTTCAAGAGCGAGGCGCATTTCAGCCGCTCGTTCCGCGCCCGGTTCGGCATCACCGCCAGCGCCTATCGCAAGGCGCAGCTCGATGCCTCAGCCGCGATCCAGCTCACCAGCCCGGCGGTGGTGCAGCAATGGTGGACCGCAGTGGCGCGCGATCCGTTCAGGCAGGCCGTCTGAGCGCGAGCATTCCGAGCAGCGCTGTAGCCTAAAATCCGGCTTGTCCGCGTTCGGAGCGGCCGTGTAAGAGCGAACCGACGATTGATGCGAGGAGCCCGGCGTGGATTTCAGCACCGCCTTCCACCAGACCTCGGTTTGGATGTTTCGACTGGCGTTCGTCGGCGCCGCGGTCGGCATCGGCTACATCGTCATGACCAAGCAGGACGAGACACCGGCGACGGCGCCCGCCTCTATCGCGGCTCCGATCGACGATGGCGTGACCGGCTGCAAGCCGATCGGCCAGACCGCGAGCGGCAAGCTGGTGTATTCGATGGATTGCGATCAGCTGCCGTCCGCCGCCGACGCGAAGTAAGCGCGCCGGTCGTCACAACTCCCCGATCGAGAGAACTGCAGCGCGCGCAGCTGCGCCTTAAGCGTCCTCGCCGCCGATCAGGCGGTTGAAGATCGCGCGCACGTCGGACTGGGTCTCTTTCACCCGCGCCTGCAGCGACGAGAAGTCCGGCGCGTCGCCGGCGCGCACCATCACCCGCAACAGATCGTCGCCGGCGGTGTCCGGATTGAATTTCTCGCTGACGCACAGCCGCAGGATCTGCGTCAGGTCCTGATACAGCCGCGCTGCGGGCCGCAGCACTTCGGCATCGGCCTGTGCCAGGAAACCGAGCCGGGTCGCATGATCGAGCGCGGTGAGCGTATTGACGTGCAGGATGTCGGGGGCCTCGTACGCATGCACGAGCTGCAGATACTGCGCGATGAAGTCGATATCGACCATGCCGCCGGCGGCGTATTTCAGATCCCAGACGTCGTCCTCGCCCTTCTCCTGCGCGATCGCGCGGCGCATTTCGGCGACGTCGTTGGCGATGATCGCGGCGTCGCGCGGCCGCGTCAGCACCGCACGGATCACCTGCTCGATCCTGCTGCGAAACTCCGGCGCGGCCGAGATCACCCGCGCCCGGGTCAGCGCCAGATGCTCCCAGGTCCAGGCTTCCTGTTCCTGATAGGCGGCGAACGCATCGAGCCGCGACGCCACCGGGCCGGCGCGGCCCGACGGCCGCAGCCGCATGTCGACATCGTACAGCACGCCGTAGTTAGTCCGCGTGGTGAACGCCGAGATCAGCCGCTGGGTGAACCGCGCAAAGTACTGCGCGCCGTGCAGCGAGCGTTCGCCGTCACTGTCGGGCTGATCGTCGTCGAAATCATAGATCAGGATCAGGTCGAGATCGGACGACGCCGTCATCTCGCGGCTGCCGAGCTTGCCCATCGCCAGGATCGCTGTCTGCTGACCCTTAACGCGGCCGTAGGTCGAGGCGAACTGCTCGCTGACCAGGCCATGCACCGTGCCGACGATGCCCTCGGCGACATCGGCGAATGCCACCGCCGCCTGCTGGGTCGGAACGGTGCCGGACAGAATCCGCGTTCCGATCAGGAACAGGCTCTCCTGCCCGAATAGCCGCAGCCGATCGAGAAACTCTTCGTACGACCCCGCATCCGCCAGCGTCACCGCCAGCCGCGCCGACAGTTCGGTCTGATCCGGCATCGCGCCGAAGAACCGCGGGTCGATCAGGCCGTCGAGGATCTGCGGCTGCCGTGCCAGCATGTCGCCGAGCCGCGGCGCGGCGCCGAGCACCAGCGCCACCAGCGTCAAGAGTTCGCGGTTCTGGCTCAGCAGCGAAATCAGCCGGCCGCCGCGATGCAGCGCCTGCAGCAGGCGATCGAACGCATTGACGGCGTCGTCCGGCTGTTCGGCGCGCGCCAACTCCTCGATCAGCGCCGGCACGAATTCGCGGAATGCACGCTGCGTGGTCTCGACCTTGAGCACGCGATAACCGCCGGTCATCCACTGCTGCAGCGTGGTCGCGATCATCAGCGGCTTCTTGTAGCCGAGCGACAGCAGGTGATCGAGCAGCCGGGTGTCTTCGGGGCCAGCGCCGTAATCGACCGGCGGCAGCTTGGCAGTGCCGGTCGGATCGCCCTCGAACAGCTTGGCGTAATGGCCCTGCACGCGTTCGAGATAGCCGAGCAGATCGCGCGCAAACGAGTCCCGGCTGTCGTAGCCGAGGAAACGCGAAAACCGTTCGATCGCCTCGACGGTGTCGGGCAGCGCGTGGGTCTGCTCGTCGGCGATCATCTGCACGCGGTGCTCGACTTTGCGCAGGAACAGATACGCTTCGGTCAGCTCGTCGCGCGCCTGCCAGGTGATCCAGTTGCGCGCCGCCAGAATCTCCAGCGCCTCCAGGGTCGGCCGCACGCGTAGTTCGGGATGGCGGCCGCCGGCGATCAGTTGCTGGGTCTGGGCGAAGAATTCGATTTCGCGGATGCCGCCGCGGCCGACCTTGACGTTGTGGCCTTCGACCGCGATCTCGGTCTGGCCACGATAGGTCTGCATCTGCCGCTTCATGTCGTGGACGTCGGACAGCGCGGCGAAATCGAGATGCTTGCGCCAGACGAACGGCGCGATCTCCGACAGCAGCGCTTCGCCGGCGACGAGGTCGCCGGCACAGGGCCGCGCCTTGATCATCGCAGCGCGTTCCCAAGTGCGGCCTTCGCGTTCGTAGTAATTGAGCGCCGACACGGTCGAGAGCGCCACCGGCGTCGACGCCGGATCAGGCCGCAGTCGTAGGTCGACGCGGAACACGTAGCCGTCACCACGGCGCTGTTGCAGGATCCGGCTAAGGCCTTGCGTGACGCGGACGAAGAACGGCTGCGGTTCGATGTCGGGCGCGAGCGTCGGCGCATCGAGCTCGTAGAACACGATCAGGTCGATGTCGCTCGAATAGTTCAGTTCGCCGGCGCCCATCTTGCCCATCGCCAGCACGATCAGGCCGGAGCCCTGCTCCGGGCAATCGGGATTGAGCGGCACGATCCGGCCACGGCCGGCTTCCTGGCGCAGCAGGAAGCGCAGCGTCATCTGCACCGAGCGGCCGGCGAGATCGGTGAGCGCCTGCGTCACCTGCATCACCGGCCAGATCCCGCCGATGTCGCACAGCGCGATCAACAGCGCCGCCTCGGCCTTCAGCCGGCGCAGCGCCGCCATCACCTCGTCTTCGGCCGACGCCGCAGCGACGTAGGTCTCGGCGTCTTCGAGGAGCTTGGCGAGCCTCTGTTCCGGAGCGCCGCGCAGCACCCGCAGCAGCCGCACCGGATCGGCACGGATCAGATCGAATAGATACGGCGAGGCCTCGGCGATCGATTGCAGCGCGGTCTGTAGGTCCGGGAACGCGTTGCCGAGAGCTGCGATGGCATCGGCCTGTTCAGGCGCCAGATCGCCCAGCCAGCCAGCCCAACGCTCCGCCGCCAGTACGGGATCGTACAGGCGCGGTCCGGCGCCGAAGCGCGCGGCCAAAGCGGTCTGGTCGAGGTCCGCGGTGATCGCGGAAAAAATCATGCCGGCGCCGGTTCGAGAGTTGTTGCGGAGGCCTGTCCTTCGCCCGTGCGGGCCGGAATTGCAAGCGTGGCGCGCAAACCCGGGTCCGCGTCGGCAAGTCGCAGTTCGCCGCCGTGCAGCCGCGCCACCGCCGAGGCCAGGCTGAGGCCGAGTCCGGAGCCCGGCAGCGTGCGGCTGGCCTCGAGCCGGACGAAACGCTCGATCGCGTGCTTGCGGTCGCCTTCCGGAATGCCGATGCCGTGGTCGGTGACGCTGAGCAGCACCTGATCGCCATCGCGTCGCGCCTCGATCAGCACGGTGGCGGCGGCGGCCTCGGCGCCGCCGTCCGCCGGCGGCTGCGGCTTGCCGTATTTGATCGCGTTCTCGACCAGATTGGCAAGCGCCTGGCTGATCAATTCCCGATTGCCGCGGACCGGCGCAGCCAGAGCCTCGACCTGCAGGCTGAGTTCGTTGTCTTCCGCCAGCGGCTCGTACAATTCGTGGATGTCGCGGGCGATTTCGGCGGCGTCGAAATCGCTCATGTCGCCGCTGGCGTAGCCGGCTTCGGCGCGAGCGATCATCAACAGCGCGTTGAAGGTGCGGATCAGGCCGTCGGACTCTTCGATCGTGCGCTCCAGCGCGACGCGATAGTCGGACTCGCTAGAGGCCCGCGCCAGCGCCTCCTCGGCGCGGTTGCGCAGCCGCGTCAGCGGCGTCTTCAGATCGTGCGCGATATTGTCGGAGACTTCCTTCATCCCCGACATCAGGGCTTCGATCCGCTCCAGCATCGCGTTGAGATTTTCCGCCAGACGGTCGAGCTCGTCGCCGCTGCGCCCGACCGGCAACCGGCCCGACAGATCGCCCGCCATGATCCGCTGCGTGGTGCCGGTCATCGCATCGATCCGCCGCAGCACGCGGCGCGCGGCGAACACGCCGCCGCCGAGGCCGAGCACGACGACGATCAGCACCGACCATTGCGCCGCCGAGCGCACCACCTTGTTCAGCCGCCGCCGCTCTTCGAGGTCGCGGCCGACCAGCAGGCGAAAGCCGCTCGACAGCTCGGTGACACGCACCAGCGCGCGGTGATCGGAGCGCTCCTGATCGTCGAGCCGGCGATAGAACGTCTCGCTCCAGCCGAGCTTGCTCATCACCCCCGGCGCCAGCGCGCCGACATTGCCGGCGACCGCCTGCCCGGCCGGCGTGGTGACGAGATAGAGATTGGCGCCGGGCCGCAGCGCGCGGTTCTCCAGCGTGAACACCACGCCGCGCAGGCCGCGTCGGCCGTAGATGTCGTTGATCTCGGCAATCTCGGCGTCGACCGTGGTGGTGATCTGATCGGTGATCAGCTTGCGCGTGGTCCAGGCGAAGTACGCCACCAGCGAGGCCGCGAACAGCCCGAACAGAAACAGATAGACCAGCGTCAGCCGAAACGCGGTGGTTCGGATCAGTTTACCGAAGGCGGTCACGGATCACGTCCCGGCGGCGATGCTCTTGAAGGGTTTTCATGCCGGCAAATTAGACAGTTCGGCCCTGAATCCAAAGTGACAAATCGTTCAAGTAGCGGACCGCTACGCTGCAGCACTGCAAGCGCCGGACACAGCAAAAACCGAGGCGCCGCCCTTGGACAGGCGACGCCTCGGTGTGAGTGATAGCTGGAATAGCACAACTCGCCGCAGCAAGCGGCGAGTTGGGGACTATGAAGCGCGCACGGTGCGGAGGAAGCGGCTCACCTCGTCTTCGAGCCGGCCGCTTTCCTGCGACAGCGACTGCGCCGACGACAATAGCTGCGTCGACGACGAGCCGGTTTCGACCGCGCCGCGCTTGACGTCCAGGATGGTGGCGGAGACGCGCTCGGTACCCTGCGCGGTCTGCTGAATGTTGCGCGAGATCTCCTGCGTCGCCGCGCCCTGCTCTTCCACCGCGGACGCAATGTGCGCGGAGATTTCCGACAGCTTCTCGATGGTGCCGCTGATCTCGCTGATCGCGCCGACCGACTCCTGCGTCGCTGATTGAATGCGGCTGATCTGCTGGCCGATCTCGCCGGTGGCCTTCGCGGTCTGCTCGGCCAGCGCCTTCACCTCGGCCGCAACGACCGAGAAGCCGCGACCGGCTTCACCGGCGCGGGCGGCCTCGATCGTCGCGTTCAGCGCCAGCAAATTGGTCTGGCCCGCGATGGTGTTGATCAGTTCGACGACGTCGCCGATCCGCGTCGCGGCCTTCGACAGTTCGCTGACGCGCTCGGTGGTGTTGCGCGCCTGCCCGACGGCATCGCCGGCGATTCTAGCGGATTCCTGCACCTGTTGGCTGATCTCGCGGATCGACGACGACAACTGATCGGTCGCCGAGGCCACCGACTGCACGTTGCAGGTCGCTTCTTCGGACGCGGCCGCAACGTTGCTGGCGAGTTGCTGCGAGGTGTCGGCCGTGGTGGCGAGCTGGCGCGCCGAGCTTTCGAGATCGGCCGAGGCGGTCGACACCGTCCTGACGATCTTGCCGATCGCGCTTTCGAAATCGCTGGCGAGCTGATGGATCGAGTCGCGCTTCTGGTTCTCCGCCTTCACCAGTTCATCGATGTCGACCAGCGAGCCGCAGGCGCGCCGCGGCTTGCGGTGCTCGTCGAGCACCACACCACCGGTGGCGCGGAACCAGCGATAGCTGCCGTCCTTGACCTTGAGGCGATACTTGACGTCGTAACCAACGCCGGTCTGGCAGGTCTGGGTGAAGGCCGCGAAGGTCGGCGCGACATCGTCGGGATGCAAGCGGTCCGACCAGGACTGCACGACGTTCGGAAACTCGGCTTCGGAGCTATAGCCGCACAGCCGGCGGAATTCGGACGACCAGGTCCACCGCGCCTTGGGATGCATCGCATCGCCTTCGTGCAGGATCGCGTCCCACAATCCGATGCCGCAATGAAGCGACAGGGTGTCGAGCCATTCGGCCTTCTGCAGCAGCTCCTGTTTCTTCTGGCGTCCCATCAACATGCGGCTTTTCACATCCCTGATTAGCAGTGAGTTTGCAGGACGTTCGCATGTGAAAGTTAAGAAACGATGGGTGCGCTGTATTTAGATACCCAGAAACACTACGGGGGTAGTGCTTTTGCAGCCAACAGCCACCGCTGAGCAGCGCTACGCAGACGGCGTCAGACTGGGTGTCTGCGCGGCCGTCGAGCACCTGTTTGGTCTCGTCGGAGAACCTCGCCACAGGCGACGAGGCGCAGAGCGAGGCTCAGCGCAGCCCGTCTCGGATCATGTAGCCGGCACCGCGGATGGTGTGCAGCAGCGGGTGATCGAAGCCCTTGTCGATCTTGGCGCGCAGCCGGGAGATGTGGACGTCGATGACGTTGGTCTGCGGATCGAAGTGATAGTCCCAGACGTTCTCCAGCAGCATGGTGCGGGTCACCACCTGGCCGGCGTGCTTCATCAGATATTCGAGCAGTCTGAATTCGCGCGGCTGCAGCGTCAGCTCTTCGCCGCCGCGGGTGACGCGATGCGACAGCCGGTCGAGTTCGAGATCGGCGACGCGGTAGCTGGTTTCTTCCGCCGGGCCGCCGTGACGGCGCGACAGCACCTC
>NZ_QTKI01000093.1:0-13790 GCF_010820945.1 Rhodopseudomonas sp. BR0C11 | reverse complement strand
CGATCAACCCCTGCGCGATCGGCACCCTCACCAGCACGCCGGCCCCGATCGCCGAATATACCACCGCCATCGCGGTCGGGAGGCGCGCGCCGAACCAGCGGCCGAGCAGGATCGAATTCGGAACGTTGCCGGTGAAGGCGATGCCGAGGCCGACGCACAGCCCGACGGTGATCTGCAATTGCCAGAGCTGCTCGGCGTAGGCGGCGATCAGCAGCGCGCCGCCGAGCAGAGCCATGCCGAGAGTGTAGACCGCGCGCGGGCCGGACCGATCGAACAGCCGGCCGACCAGCGGTGAGGCGAGGCCGGTGCACAGCGCCGTCAGCGAATAGATCGACACCACCTCGGCGCGGTCCCAGCCGAACGAGGCCGAGATCGGCAGCAGGAACACGGTGAAGCTTTCGCCGAGCCCGCGGCCGAGCAGCGACAGCACGAAGCACAGGCCGAGAATGAACAGGCCAGTGCGCGAGGCACGGTGATCCAAGGACGATCCTTCCCGAACGAGTCCGCGTTTTTCACATCGAACGCGGTTTTGCCGGAAAGGAGCAGGGCCCGCCCGCGAATGGGGCTATGCAAGCCGAAGCAGCACGTGCTTCTTCTTGCCCATCGACAGCTTGATCACGCCGTCCGACGACAGGTCGGTCGCGGTCAGCGTCATCTTCTCGTCGGTCACGGGCGCATCGTTGACCTTGAGGCCACCGGCCTTGATCTGGCGGCGGGCTTCGCCGTTGGATGCGACCAGCCCGGTCTTCTCCGCGAACGCCACCAGCACGCCGATCCCGGCATCGAGCTCGCCGCGGCTGATCTCGACGCTCGGCAGGTCCTGGGCGGTGCCGCCCTGTTCGAAGGTGGTGCGCGCGGTGGCTTCGGCCTTGTCGGCCGCCTCGCGGCCGTGCATCAGCGCGGTCGCCTCGGTGGCCAGGATCTTCTTGGCGTCGTTGATCTCGGCGCCCTGCAGCTTCGACAGCCGCTCGATTTCGTCCATCGGCAGCAGCGTGAACAGCTTGAGGAAGCGGCCGACGTCGGCGTCCTCGGTGTTGCGCCAGTACTGCCAGTAATCATACGGCGCCAGCATGTCGCCGTTGAGCCAGACGGCACCGGCGGCGGTCTTGCCCATCTTGGCGCCCGAGGCGGTGGTGAGCAGGGGACAGGTCAGCGCGTGGAGCTGATGCGTGCCCATGCGGCGGCCGAGGTCGACGCCGTTGACGATGTTGCCCCACTGATCCGAGCCGCCCATCTGCAGATTGCACTTGTAGCGGCGCGCGAGCTCGACGAAGTCGTAGGACTGCAGGATCATGTAGTTGAATTCGATGAACGACAGTTCCTGCTCACGCTCGAGCCGCAGCTTCACCGAGTCCATCGTCAGCATGCGGTTGATCGAGAAGTGGCGGCCGACGTCGCGCAGCATCTCGATGTAGTTCAGCTTGGTCAGCCACTCGGCGTTGTCGGCCATCACCGCGTCGCTATGCCCGTCGCCGAACTTGATGAACTTCGAGAACGTGCCCTTGATCGACTCCTTGTTGGCGTCGATCTGCTCGTAGGTGAGGATCTTGCGGGTCTCGTCGCGGCCGGACGGATCGCCGACGCGCGTGGTACCGCCGCCCATCAGTGCGATCGGCTTGTTGCCGGTCGCCTGCAGCCAGTGCAGCATCATGATCGAGAGCAGATGGCCGACATGCAGCGACGCCGCGGTGCAGTCGTAACCGACATACGCGACCACTTCGCCCTTCGCCGCGAGCGCGTCCAGCGAGTCGGGGTCGGAAATCTGATGAATGAATCCCCGGCTTTGGAGAACATTCATAAAATCAGACTTAAAAGCGGTCATCTGTATCGGTCTCTGATCACGGTTATTTCACGCATCGCGCAGATCGCGCGCGAAGACGCCCAGGAAGGTCTTTCGGGCGCGTTACCCTGTGGCATTATAAGAACTAGGTGTTTGACACAAGTTGGACATTCCGCAGCGGCCAGAGAAGGCGCGTGCCATGATGATGACGGCGATCGGACTGATGAGCGGGACGTCGCTCGACGGCGTCGATGTCGCTCTGATCAAGACCGACGGACGGCGCGTCGCTGCGCTCGGACCGTCGGGCTACCGGCCCTACACCGAGACCGAACGCAGCCTGCTGCGCCAGGCGCTCGCTGAAGCGGTGCAACTGACCGCGCGGGATGCCCGCCCGGGCGTGCTCGCCGAGGCCGAACGCGCCGTGACGATCGCCCATGCCGAGGCCGTTGCAGCCTTCGTGGCGCAGAACCGGCTGTCACCCGAGAGCGTCGATATCGTCGGCTTCCACGGCCAGACCGTGCTGCACCGGCCGGCCGAAAAGCTCACGGTGCAGATCGGCGATGCTAAGGCGCTGGCCAAGGCGATCCGCATCCCGGTGGTGTGCGACTTCCGCGCCGCGGATGTCGCAGCCGGCGGGCAGGGCGCGCCGCTGGTGCCGGTGTATCACCGCGCGCTGGCGCAATCGCTCGGCCGTGACGGCCCGATCGGCGTGATCAATGTCGGCGGGGTGTCCAACGTCACCTATATCGACGGCACCGACACGCTGATTGCCTGTGACACCGGCCCCGGCAATGCGCTGCTCGATGACTTCATGTTCCGCAAGCTCGGCAAGCCGTTCGATTGCGAAGGCCGGCTGGCTGCGCAGGGCGCGATCGATCAGGCGTGGCTCGCGGAAGCGCTGCAGCATCCGTTCTTCGCCAAGCCGGCGCCGAAATCGCTCGATCGCAACGACTTCGCCGGGCTGGCGTTGCGTGACTGGTCGCCGGCCGACGGGGCGGCGACGCTGACGGCGTTCACCGCGCGCGCGATTGCGTCGGTGCTGCCATTACTGCCGAAGCCGCCGCAGAGCTGGATCGTGACCGGCGGCGGTGCGCGTAACCTGACGCTGATGCGGATGCTGCGCGAGGCGCTGGCCCCGGCCAGCGTCGAGAGCGCCGATGCGCTTGGCTGGTCGGCCGACACGATGGAGGCGCAGGCGTTCGGCTTCCTCGCCACGCGCGGGCTGAAGGGGCTGCCGCTGAGCTATCCGGCGACCACCGGCGTCGCCTTTCCGATGACCGGTGGGCTGCTGGCGCGGCCGTAAGGCGACATCGTCATTGCGAGTGCAGCGAAGCAATCCAGCTCCGTGCACGGCGCTGGATTGCTTCGTCGCGGAGCCTGTACTCGGACGGCGCGAAGCGCCGATCCGGTACTCCTCGCAACGACGGAGGAAGACTGAGAACCGCCTCAGCGGACGTTGGCGAGCCGCATGTCGAGATAGGACGTGATCGTCTCCATCAGTGGCTCCATCCGGTCTTCGAAGAAGTGGTTGGCGCCCGGGATGGTCTGCTGGTCGATCACGATGCCCTTCTGGGTCTTCAACTTCTCGACCAGGGTGTTGACGTCCTTGGCCGGGGCGACGATGTCCTTCTCGCCATGGACGATCAGGCCGGACGACGGGCAGGGCGCCAGGAACGAGAAATCGTAGCGGTTCGGCTCCGGCGCGATCGAGATGAAGCCTTCGACCTCGGGGCGGCGCATCAGCAGCTGCATGCCGATCCAGGCGCCGAACGAGAAGCCGGCGACCCAGCAGGCGCGGGCTTCGGGATTGATGGTCTGGGCCCAATCGAGCGCGGAGGCGGCGTCCGCCAGCTCGCCGGTGCCGTGGTCGAACGAACCCTGGCTGCGGCCGACGCCGCGGAAATTGAACCGCAGCACCGAGAAGCCGCGGGCCACGAAGGCGTAATACACCTGATAGACGATCGGGTGGTTCATGTTGCCGCGGAACTGCGGATGCGGGTGCAGCACCATCGCGATCGGCGCGTTCTTCTGCTTCGCCGGGTGGTAGCGGCCTTCAAGTCGGCCCGCCGGACCGGTGAAAATAACTTCGGGCATCAGCGATCCTTGCGCGACATCGTGGGATTCGGCCTGGCGCGCCGGGCGCGCGCGGGTCCTGCCAGCAACGGCCGCCGGCTGCCGCAGTGCGGATGGGGCAGGTGGCCGGCGGAAACGGGGAGCTGCGTTCTAGCATGGAGCGCAGGGCCAAATGCAAGCATATTGAGCAGGGTGGCCGCCGGCGGCGGTGCCAGGGGACGGACCAGCAGCCGTCCCGAGACAAGGAATGAAGCGCGGTGACGGCCAATCGAGTGTATCTGGACTGGAATGCGACCACGCTGTTGCGGCCTGAGGCCAAGGCGGCGATGACGGCGGCGCTCGACCTTGTCGGCAATCCGTCGTCGGTCCATGCCGAAGGCCGCGCCGCGCGCGGGCTGCTCGAACAGGCCCGGGCGCAGGTGGCGGCTGCGGTCGGTGCAGCGCCGCGCGACGTGGTGTTCACCTCCGGCGGCACCGAAGCCAATGCGCTGGCGCTCACACCCGGACTCCGGATCGGTGCGGAACCCATTGAAAGACTGCTGCTTTCAGCCGTGGAACATGCCTCGGTTCTGAGCGGCGGCCGGTTCCCAGCGAAGCGGGTCACCCAGATCCGGGTGACAGCGGACGGCGTGCTCGACCTCGACCATCTGCGCGCGTTGCTGGCCGATGGCGGTCCGGCGCTGGTGTCGGTGATGCTCGCCAACAACGAGACCGGCGCGCTTCAGCCGATTCGTGAAGTTGCTGAGATGGTGCATGAAGCGGGCGGCGTGCTGCACGTCGATGCGATCCAGGCGCTCGGCAAGATTCCATTCGGAATCAAGGAACTCGGCGCAGATCTTATGTCGCTGTCTGCACACAAGATCGGAGGCCCGAAGGGCGTCGGCGTGCTGGTGCTGAGCCCGAGGCTGACCGGACCGGAGCCGCTGCTCCGTGGTGGAGGCCAGGAGCTGGGGCGGCGCGCCGGCACCGAGAACCTGATCGGCATCGCCGGCTTCGGTGCCGCAGCCGCGGTGGCGATCCCGGCGATGGCGGATGACATGGTCCGGATCGAAGGATTGCGGACACGGCTCGAGGCGGGCTTGCGACATATCGCCGGGGACGACGGGGTAATCATGTCGGCCGGCGTGCCGCGGCTGCCCAACACCACGCTGTTCGCGATCCCGGGATTACGGGCCGAGACCGCGGTGATCGGCTTCGATCTGGCCGGAATCGCGGTGTCGTCGGGCTCGGCGTGTTCGTCGGGCAAGGTGCAGCCGTCGCACGTGCTCGAAGCGATGGGGTTCGGTCCGGAACTTGCACGGTCGGCGATACGGATCAGCCTTGGCTGGTCGAGTAGCGAATCCGACATCGATCGATGCCTGCAGGCTTGGAGAAAGCTCGCCGGCAACCTAACTAAAAGGGATCATGAAACAGTGCTTGAACGGTTCTAAGAGGGTTTCATCCCGCGCCGGATCGTGTAAGCATGTCTCAGCAGATCCACCGCGGTCCTTGAAACCGCGAGCGGAGGTTTGAATGGCTGCCGTACAAGAGACCGTCGATCGGGTCCGCCAGATCGACGTCGATCAATATCGATATGGATTCGAGACCCTGATCGAATCCGAGAAGGCTCCGAAGGGGCTTTCGGAAGACATCGTCCGCTTCATTTCGGCGAAGAAGAGCGAGCCCGACTGGATGTTGCAGTGGCGGCTCGATGCCTATCGCCGCTGGCTGACGATGACCGAGCCGAGCTGGGCGCGGGTGTCCTATCCGAAGATCGACTTCCAGGACCTCTACTACTACGCCGCGCCGAAGCCGAAGAAGACCGTCGGCTCGCTCGACGAGATTGATCCTGAGATTCTCAAGACCTACGAGAAGCTCGGCATTCCGCTGCGCGAAGTCGCGCTGCTGGAAGGCGTCGAGCCGCAGCCGGGTGCGCCGGACTCGCCGGCCCGCAAGATCGCGGTCGACGCGGTGTTCGACTCGGTGTCGGTGGCGACCACCTTCCAGGCCGAACTGAAGAAGGCCGGCGTGATCTTCATGCCGATCTCGGAGGCGATCAAGCATCACCCCGAGCTGGTGCAGAAGTATCTCGGCAGCGTGGTGCCGACCTCCGACAACTTCTACGCGACGCTGAACTCGGCGGTGTTCTCCGACGGCTCGTTCGTCTACGTGCCGCCGGGCGTGCGCTGCCCGATGGAGCTGTCGACCTATTTCCGCATCAACGAGCGCAACACCGGCCAGTTCGAGCGCACGCTGATTATCGCCGACAAGGGCTCCTACGTCTCCTATCTCGAAGGCTGCACCGCTCCGCAGCGCGACGAGAACCAGCTCCACGCCGCCGTGGTCGAACTGGTGGCGATGGACGACGCCGAGATCAAATACTCGACGGTGCAGAACTGGTACCCGGGCAACTCGGAAGGCAAGGGCGGCATCTACAACTTCGTCACCAAGCGTGGCGACTGCCGCGGCGCCAATTCCAAGATCTCCTGGACCCAGGTCGAGACCGGGTCGGCGATCACCTGGAAGTATCCGAGCTGCATCCTGCGCGGCGACAATTCGCGCGGCGAGTTCTACTCGATCGCGATCTCGAACGGCTATCAGCAGGTCGATAGCGGCACCAAGATGATCCATCTCGGCAAGAACACCACGAGCCGGATCATCTCCAAGGGCATCGCCGCCGGCAAGTCGCAGAACACCTATCGCGGCCTCGTCACCGCCCATCGCAAGGCCACCGGCGCGCGCAACTTCACCGCCTGCGACTCGCTGCTGATCGGCGACCAGTGCGGCGCGCACACCGTGCCCTATATCGAAGCCAAGAACGCCTCGACGCTGTTCGAGCACGAGGCGACCACGTCGAAGATCTCCGAGGACGTGCTGTTCTATTGCATCCAGCGCGGCCTGTCGCAGGAGGAGGCGGTCGGCCTCGTGGTCAACGGCTTCGTCAAGGACGTGCTGCAGCAACTGCCGATGGAATTCGCGGTGGAAGCGCAGAAGCTGATTTCGATCAGCCTCGAAGGTTCGGTCGGCTAACGCCGGCAGCTTCACGAGGTGGCCGCGCCGCGGCCGCCTCGCAGGATCCGCAACGAGAACGTCATATCAACTCATCCTTCGAGACGCGCGCTGCGGTCGATCCTCAGGATGAGAGCCAAACAGGAAGGTCGTTATGCCCGCATTGCTCGAAGTGAAGGACCTCAAGGTCAGCGTCGCGGATCGCGAGATCCTGCACGGGCTGACACTCACCGTGAACGAAGGCGAAGTGCACGCGATCATGGGGCCGAACGGCTCCGGCAAGTCGACGCTCAGCCATGTCATCGCCGGCAAGCCGGGCTACGAGGTGACCGGCGGCGAGGTCCTGTTCAAGGGCGAAGACCTGCTCGCGATGGAGCCGAACGAGCGCGCCGCCAAGGGCGTGTTCCTGGCGTTCCAGTATCCGGTCGAAATCCCCGGCGTCGCCACCATGAACTTTCTGCGCACCGCGCTGAATGCGCAGCGCAAGGCGCGCGGCGAGGACGAATTGTCCACCCCTGATTTCCTCAAGCGGGTCCGCGAAGTCTCCGGCTCGCTCGGCATCCCGCAGGAGATGCTGAAGCGCGGCGTCAATGTCGGGTTCTCGGGCGGCGAGAAGAAGCGCAACGAGGTGCTGCAGATGGCGCTGTTCCAGCCCAGCCTGTGCATCCTCGACGAGATGGACTCAGGCCTCGACATCGACGCGCTGCGGATCGCTTCCGAAGGCGTCAACGCGCTGCGTGCGCCGAACCGCTCGATGATCGTCATCACCCACTATCAGCGGCTGCTCGACTACATCGTGCCGGACGTCGTCCACGTGATGTCGAAGGGCAAGGTCGTCCGCAGCGGCGGCAAGGAGCTCGCGCTCGAGCTCGAAGCCAACGGCTACGCGCAATATCAGGAAGCCGCGGCCTGAGCGCCGCCGATCGGGACACGGTCATGAACATCGCAGTGGCGAAACCCGACAAGCCCGACACCGCCAGCGACAATTTCGCTGCCGTCACCGCCCGCGTGCCGGGTGCGGGCAAGGTCGCCGACACCCGCCGTCAGGCGCTCGACACCTTCCAGCGGATCGGGCTGCCGCACCGCCGGATCGAAGACTGGAAGTACACCGACCTGCGCGCGCTGATGCGCGAGGTTCTGCCGCTTGCTGCGGCCCCAGAGGCGACCGCGCTGGCGCGCACCGAGGCTGCCGCCAAGCTGCATGCGATCGACGGCGTCCGCCGTGTGGTGCTGGTCGACGGCGCGCTCGAGCCCGGTCTGTCGGACCTCGCGGGGCTCGAAGCCGGCCTGTCGGTCCGCAGCCTGCGCGAGGCGCTGCAGAGCGGCGACGACCGCGTGCTGTCGCTCGACACCGCCGATCCGATGGTGGCGCTCAACACCGCGCTGATGACCGACGGCGTCGTTATTGAGGTCGCGGACGGCACCACGCTGGCCCGGCCGCTGCACATCCTGCACATCGCTTCCGGCGGTGCGCCGGCCGCGATGTTCACCCGGTCGCGGATCGCGCTCGGCAACGCCGCGGTGGCGACGGTGGTCGAAAGCTACGTGGCGGGCGAGGGCGTCGGTGCCTATCAGGTTCACGACTCCGCGGTGATCGCGATCGGTGACCACGCTCGGCTCGACTACGTGCGGATCGTCGAGGACTCCCGTGAGGCGTTCAACATCACCTCGGCGGCGGTCTCGGTCGGCGCGCATGCGCATTTCAACGCGTTCGGCATCACCACCGGTGGGCTCGTCAGCCGCTATCAAGCGGTGGTGACGGTGGCCGGTTCGCACTCCGAAGTGCAGACCAACGGCGTCAATCTCCTCAACGGCAAGCAGCACGCCGACACCACGCTGGTGATGAACCACGACGTGCCGCATTGCGCCAGCCGCGAAGGTTTCCGCGCGGTGGTGGATGACCGCGGCCACTCGGTCTTCCAGGGCCGGATCAACGTGCGTCAGCCGGCGCAGCAGACCGACGCCAAGATGATGACGCGGGCGCTGTTGCTGTCCGACGAGGCCGAGGTCGACAATAAGCCGGAGCTCGAAATCTTCGCCGACGACGTCACCTGCGGCCACGGCGCCGCGGTCGGCGCGCTCGACGACTCCTTGCTGTTCTATCTGCGCGCTCGCGGCCTGCCGCAGAAGGAAGCCGAGGCGATGCTGATCCAGGCTTTCGTCGGCGAGGCGATCGAAGCGATCGCGGACGATAATTTGCGTGAGCTGGTGACCGCGGCTGCGGTGCGCTGGCTGGAGGCGAGGCGATGAGTACGCATCCGGCGGTCAGCAACGGCAGCTACGACGTCGACCTGGTCCGCGAGGACTTTCCGGCGCTGGCGCTGCAGGTTTACGGCAAGAAGCTGGTGTATCTCGACAACGCCGCCTCGGCGCAGAAGCCGCGGCAGGTACTGACACGGATGACGCAGGCGTATGAGAGCGAATACGCCAACGTGCATCGCGGCCTGCATTATCTCGCCAACGCCGCGACCGAGGCTTACGAGGGCGGCCGCACCCGCGTGCAGCATCTGCTCAACGCCAAGCGGCCCGAAGAGATCATCTTCACCCGCAACGCCACCGAGGCGATCAACCTGGTAGCGTCGTCGTGGGGCGCGACGAACATCGGCGAGGGCGACGAGATCGTGCTCTCGATCATGGAGCACCATTCCAACATTGTGCCGTGGCACTTCCTGCGCGAGCGCCAGGGTGCGGTGATCAAGTGGGCGCCGGTCGACGACGAAGGCAACTTCCTGCTCGACGAGTTCGAGAAGCTGCTGACCGCCAAGACCAAGCTGGTCGCGATCACCCAGATGTCGAACGCGCTCGGCACTGTCGTGCCGGTCAAGGACGTGGTGAAGATCGCCCATGCCCGCGGCATTCCGGTGGTGGTCGACGGCAGCCAGGCGGCGGTGCATCTCGCGATCGATGTCCAGGACATCGACTGCGATTTCTATGTGATGACCGGCCACAAGATCTATGGCCCGACCGGGATCGGCGCGCTGTACGGCAAGTACGATGTGCTCGCCAAGATGCGCCCTTATAACGGCGGCGGCGAGATGATCCGCGAGGTCGCGCAGGATTGGGTGACCTACGGCGATCCGCCGCATCGATTCGAAGCCGGCACGCCGGCGATCGTCGAAGCCGTCGGGCTCGGTGCCGCGATCGACTACGTCAATTCGATCGGCAAGGAGCGGATCGCCGCCCACGAACACGATCTTTTGACCTACGCCGAGGAGCGGCTCCGCGAGATCAACGCGCGGCGGATCAACGGCAACGCCAAGGGCAAAGGCCCGGTGATTTCCTTCGAAATGAAGGGCGCGCACCCGCACGACATCGCTACGGTGATCGACCGGCAGGGGATCGCGGTCCGCGCCGGCACCCATTGCGTGATGCCGCTGCTGGAGCGGTTCCAAGTCACTGCGACGTGCCGTGCGTCTTTCGGCATGTATAATACCCGTGAGGAAGTGGACCAACTCGTCAGTGCGCTGATCAAGGCGCGGGATCTGTTCGCATGACCGATACGATCGAAGCCAAAGCCAACATGCAGACCGTTTCGGCGCTGCCGCCGGAGGAGACTGAGCGGCTCGGCACCGAGATCGTGGCCGCACTGAAGACGGTGTTCGACCCGGAAATCCCCGCCGACATTTACGAGCTCGGGCTGATCTACAAAGTCGAGATCAAGGACGACCGCACCGTCGACCTCGACATGACGCTGACGACCCCGAACTGTCCGGCTGCAGCCGAGCTGCCGACCATGGTCGAGAACGCGGTGGCCAGCGTGCCCGGCGTCGGCGTGGTCAACGTCAACATTGTCTGGGAGCCGCCGTGGACCCCGGAGCGTATGAGCGACGAAGCCCGGCTCGTGCTGAATATGTGGTGAGGATGGATTGGGTCTGCGTCTGAATGGAGTGATCGAAACGGCGCTGTATGTCGACGACCTCGACCGCGCCCGAAGCTTCTACCAGGACGTCCTGCTGCTGAGTCCGATGACGAGCGATCAGCGGTTTTGTGCTTTCGACGTCGGCGGCCGCAACGTCCTGCTGCTGTTCAAACGGGGCAGCACGCTGGAGACGGTCCATCTGCCGGGCGGCACGATCCCGCCGCATGATGGCAGCGGACCTGTCCACATCGGACTGTCGGTCGATCGCGACCGGCTCGGCGAATGGGAAGCGCGCCTGACGGAGCATGGCGTTGAGATCGAAGGCCGCACGGAGTGGCCGCGCGGCGGGTCGAGTATCTACTTCCGTGATCCCGATCGCCATCTGTTGGAACTTGTGACGCCGGGTGTCTGGCCGATCCATTAGGCGGCAAACGGCGAGGAACTGATAACACCTTTCGAAGTGGCGGTTGCGTAACTATCTGAAGGTTCGGCTGGTCGCCGGTGAAGCGGTGAACGTCTCCGGGTAGGTCCGGCAACAGGAGTGGGAAACACCATGGGTACGGCACGTCCTCGGCCTCAAGTGATGCGGCTCACCGATGCCGCGGCCATTCGCGTGAAAGAACTAATGGGCCGCGCCGACAGCGAGATTCTCGGCCTGCGCGTCGGGATCAAGAATGGCGGCTGTGCCGGACAGTCCTACACGGTCGAGTACGCGCACGATATCAAGCCGAACGACGAAGTCATCGAAGACAAGGGCGTGAAGATCCTGGTCGATCCGAAGGCGGTGTTGTTCCTGCTTGGCACCGAGATGGACTACAAGGCCGACAGGATGCAGGCGCAGTTCGTGTTCAACAACCCGAACCAGATCTCAGCCTGCGGCTGCGGCGAGTCCGTGGAGCTGAAGCCGGCCTCGATCGACGGCTGAGTTCCGTCGGATCTGATTCAAACTTTACATCCTGTCAGAAGTGTAGAGCGCGCGGTGCGATACCGCGCGCTATTTGCGTGTGCGAATTAAGTGCACCTTAAGACGCAGCAAGCGAATACCTCTCCAAGGGTGGAACCACAGGGGAGGATCATCAGATGAAGCGCCGCGATTTTCTGCTCGGAGCTGCAGCCGTCGGCCTCGGAGGGCCGCTGCTGGCGAAGGCGGCGATCTCGTCGTTGCACGCGCAACCTGCAGCACCGAAAGGCGCAAAGATCGCCAAGGTCGCGATCTTCCCGGCGATCGGTTTCTCCCGCGTCGGTAATGCCGAGGACTGGTTTCTGGCGCCGGAGGTGCCGGGCCTGCTCGACGAGCCAGAAGGCGGCTTCAAGGATAAGCAGGGACGGATCAAGAAACAGGTGCAGCGCTTCCGCCTGTTCGGCTACGACGACCAGGGCCGCGTGGTGCGCGAACTCGATGGCGCCGATGGCGTGACCTGGAGCGTGCACGTCGCCAACACCAAGGCGGCCTGGTACGGCTTCGTCAACGCGATGGATCGCGGCGACAGTGCGCCCGGCGTTCCTGGCGCGCAGCGCAATGCCTTCATCGCAGCCGACAAGCGCGAAGCGATGCTGTGCATCGACGGCGGCAAGCTGGAAATTTCCGGCGCCTCGACCAACCCCAAGGGCGGCGACGACAAGTATCGGATGAAGGGCCGGTTCTGGCAGACGCTCGACGTTTCGCTCGGCCATCTGCGCACCGACGAAAGGGGGGGCGTGTTGGGGTTGGCCGCCGACGGCGTCTCGCGCACCGCGCTGCCGCAGAATCCGGTGCGCGACTTCACCAACAATGACGGCTGGCACGACGACTGGGCCGACGGCTGGGTCAAGGCGACCGTCACGGTCGACGGCCAGAAGCTCGATTGCGATCCGGCCTGGGTGGTGTGTTGCGGACCGAAATTCGCGCCGCAGCTCGAGCCGATCGTGACGTTGTACGACGCTGCTCGCGAAGCGATGGTGGCGCTCGGCCAGATGCAGAGCCCGACCGACAAGGTGTCGTTCCGCCGCGACGTGCTGCCGATCCTGCGCCGCGCTGGCGCGATGCAGTGGGTGGCGACGGCGTCGTTCCTCGGCGCCGCCTGGAACGATATCGGTGATTTGTCCAGTCCGGCGACGATCGAGACGCTGGCCAAGCCCGGTGCCGATGCCAAGGCCGAGCGCAAGAAGGTGTTCGATGCGTTCCGCAAGCCGGACGGCAGCGATCAGCGCGGCTACGCGATTCCGATCATGCTCGGCGACGGCGTCAACTATCAGGACAGCCCGCACGCCTGGCTGGCGCTGACGCCGACGCAGTATCGCGTGCTCGAACTCTGGGCCGACGGCAAGTTCGAGGCGGACTACGCTGACAAGAGCGCGGACTCCGTTCGCACGCTCGACGATCTGCCAATCGAACTACGCCCTGAGGCGATGACGCGCGCCGCGCTCGACGCCTGTTCGGGCGGCGCGTTCCATCCCGGCGTCGAGATCACCTGGCCGATCCGCCACAAGGCGCTGTATCGCGGCCCGAACGAGACCAAGCTGCCGTTCCGCCTGGCGCTGTCGAACCGCAAGAACCTGGCGCAGGACGTCGGGCTGCAACTCAATCCGGTCAATGTGTTCGCCGGCAATCCCGACAAGCCGGACCAAGGCAAGCCGATCGGCCCGCAGGCGCCGGGCGATCTGACGCGCTGGATGGGCGTGCCGTGGCAGGGCGATGCGTTCAGTTGCCAGGCGGTGCTCACCGCCAGCGGCTTCCCGACGCCGGTGTGGTGGCCGGCGCTGCTGCCGGTCGATGTGCTGCCCGAGGCGTTCTATCAGCAGATGATGCGCACCGACCTCACCGAGGAGGAGCGGCTGCGGTTCTATCACACGCGGGTGCCGTGGGCGCGCGGCGCCGCTGGCATCGGCCTGCACGTCGAAGCCGGCTACACCGACGGTCTGCGCCGGATGATCGAGCTATGGACGCAGATGGGCGTCGTGGTGCGCCGTCCCGGCCCGAAGGGGCTGCCGGGTGTGCCCGACCAACTCTATGTCGAAGTCCAGCGCGGCTCGATGGACATCGCGGCGCCGACGCTGGCGCGCTGATCTCGATGGGCCGGATCGCCGTGATCGGCGCAGGGGTGGCGGCGC
>NZ_QTKI01000092.1:0-13803 GCF_010820945.1 Rhodopseudomonas sp. BR0C11 | reverse complement strand
CAGAAGATGCTCACGCTGACCACCAGGATCGCCGCGGTGGCGTTGGTGACGCCATAGTTCAGCGTGATGGTGCCGCCGATCGCTTCCAGGGCCAGGAACGAAATCGCGCCGAGCGCCGTGTTGGCGACGCGGGCTGCCGACCACCGGCGCGAACTCTTGGCAGTAAAGCGAAGCGCGTAGTCTTCGAGGGTCTGGTTGGCGACCCACTGATTGTACTGGCGCCGAACGCGATCTATGCGCTGCCGCCCCGCCACGCGCTTCTCCTCATCTTTGCTCGACACTAGCGCCGATCCGCCGGCGACGTTGCCGGTTTTGCCGTCACGGCGCGCGTAATTTGTCAGCCTCGAGCTCGTTGTTACGGCACCGCGACCCGAGATCCCGCCGCGTGAAAAACCTACGTCGCGATCTTGCGATGCAACATACGTGATCTTGCGTATCGGTCCAGCCGCCGAATTCGTCGATCGTTTCCCCGACTGCACTCGCGTCCCACGAACCACGAAGGGGTAGTTAATGTCAGACGCAAACAAGACGGGCCTGAATTCGCCGCTCCGGCGTAAACTGTTGATGGGGATGGCGGCGATTCCCGCCCTCACGATGTTGCCGCGCACGTCGTTCGCGCAGGCGCCTGCAACTTCTGCGGTCAATACGACCGGACTCGCGGTGACGGATACTGAAGTCACGGTCGGCATCCTGCATTCGGTGACCGGCACCATGGCGATCTCGGAGACCGGCTCGGTGCAGGCCGAGAAGCTGGCGATCGAACAGATCAACGCCGCGGGCGGCGTGCTCGGCCGCAAGATCAAGTACATCCAGGAAGACGGCGCCTCCGACTGGCCGACCTTCGCCGAAAAGGCCAAGAAGCTCCTGGTCAACGACAAGTGCGCCGCGGTGATGGGCTGCTGGACCTCGGCCTCGCGCAAGGCGGTGCTGCCGGTGTTCGAGCAGTACAACGGCATGCTGTACTACCCGACCTTCTATGAAGGCCTGGAGCAGTCCAAGAACGTCATCTACACCGGCCAGGAAGCCACCCAGCAGATCATCGCCGGCCTCGATTGGGTCAACAAGACCAAGGGCGCCAAGAGCTTCTACCTGCTCGGCTCCGACTACATCTGGCCGCGCACCTCGAACAAGATCGCCCGCAAGCATATCGAGAATCATCTGCAGGGCTGCAAGGTCGTCGGCGAAGAGTACTTCCCGCTCGGCCACACCCAGTTCAACTCGGTGATCAACAAGATCAAGCTGACCAAGCCGGACGTGATCTACGCGATCATCGTCGGTGGTTCGAACGTCGCGTTCTACAAGCAGCTCAAGGCGGCCGGCATCGATCTGTCGAAGCAGACGCTGCTGACGATCTCGGTGACCGAGGATGAAATCGACGGCATCGGCGGCGAAAACATCGCTGGCGCCTACGCCTGCATGAAGTACTTCCAGTCGCTCGACAACCCGAACAACAAGAAGTTCGTCGAGGAATTCCACAAGATGTGGGGCCCGAAGACGGTGATCGGAGACGTCACCCAGGCTGCCTATCTCGGCCCGTGGCTGTGGAAGTTGACGGTCGAGAAGGCCGGCTCGTTCGATATCGACAAGGTTGCCGCGGCCTCGCCGGGTGTCGAGTTCAAGGGCGCGCCGGAAGGTTACGTCCGGATCCACGAGAACCACCATCTGTGGTCGAAGACCCGCGTCGGTCGCGCCAAGGCGGACGGTCAGTACGAGCTGATCTACGAAACCGCCGACCTGGTCGAGCCCGATCCGTTCCCGAAGGGCTACCAGTAAGCGTCGGCGAACGCTCCCACGCACTCCGCGTCATGCGCGGGCTCGACCCGCGCATCCATCTCCTTCGCAGAAGATGGATCGCCGGGTCGAGCCCGGCGATGACGCCGAGAGCGGGCAGGGGCGCCACCGACCACCACCGAGTTCAGATCCATTCCATCCAGGGGCAGCCTCATGTTCGGCGAATATTCGATTGGCGATCTCGGCGCGATCTTCGCGATGCAGGGCTTCGCGGGGCTCATTCTGTTTTCCGTCTACGTGCTGATGGCCCTTGGCCTCGCGATCATCTTCGGCCAGATGGGCGTCATCAACATGGCCCACGGCGAGTTCATGATCCTGGGCGCCTACGTCACCTGGATGACGTCGAACTTCTTCCAAGCCTATTTGCCGTCGCTGTTCTCCGGCTACTTCTTCATCGCGATGATCCTGGCGTTCATCGCCTCGGGCTCGCTCGGCATGCTGGTGGAGTGGGCGCTGATCCGCCATCTCTACAAGCGTCCGCTCGACACTCTGCTGGCGACCTGGGGCCTGTCGCTGATCCTGCAGCAGGCCTACCGCTCGATCTTCGGCGCGCGCGAAGTCGGCGTCGAGCTGCCGCAGTGGATGCTCGGCTCCAAGCAGGTCACCGATTCGATCGAGATCCCGATCAACGGCATGTTCGTGATGGCGCTGACCGCGCTGATCACTGTCGCGGTGTTTTACGTCTTGTTCTGGTCGCGCTGGGGCCGCCAGGTTCGCGCCGTTGTGCAGAACCGCGTGATGGCCGGTGCCGTCGGCATCAACACCGAGCGGGTCGACCGCTTCACCTTCGGCCTCGGCTGCGGCATCGCCGGCATCGCGGGCAGTGCCTTCACCATGATTGGTTCGACCGGGCCGACCTCGGGCCAGCTCTACATCGTCGACACCTTCCTGGTCGTGGTGTTCGGCGGCGCCGCCAGTCTGTTCGGCACCATCGCTTCGGCCTTCAGCATCTCCCAGGCGCAGTCGACCATGGAGTTCTTCATGTCCGGCTCGATGGCCAAGGTGCTGACGCTGCTCGCCATCGTCGCGATCTTGATGGTGCGGCCGCAAGGTCTGTTCGCCCTCAAGGTTCGCAAGTAACAGGAGCCTCCGTCATGGAAAGCCCGCGCTTTCTCAGTCGTGCCGATCTGCTCGGTCTCGCCGTCCTCGCCGTGCTCCTGGTGGTGATCCTGCCGCTGTCGCTGGACGTCTTCCGCCTGAACTTGGTCGCCAAGTATCTGACCTACGCCTTCGTGGCGATCGGCCTGGTGCTGTGCTGGGGCTTCGGTGGCATTCTCAGCCTCGGCCAGGGCGTGTTCTTCGGCCTCGGCGGCTACTGCATGGCGATGTATCTCAAGCTGGAGGCTTCCAGCGTCGAGAACACCAAGATCCAGTCGACGCCGGGCATCCCGGACTTCATGGACTGGAACCAGATCACGCATCTGCCGTGGTTCTGGCAGCCGTTCCACAGCCTCACCGTCACGGTGATTGCCATCCTGGTGGTGCCCGCGGTGTTCGCCTTCCTGATCGGCGCGGCGATGTTCAAGCGCCGGGTCGGCGGCGTGTATTTCGCCATCATCACCCAGGCGATCGCCGCGATCATGACCATCCTGATCATCGGCCAGCAGGGCTACACCGGCGGTATCAACGGCATCACCGACCTGCGCACGTTGAAGGGCTGGGACATCCGTCCGGATCACGCCAAGGTGGTGCTGTACTTCGTCGAGGTCGCGTTCCTGTTCGGCGCGATCCTGCTGGCTCTGTTCGTGCGGCACTCCAAGCTCGGCCGTATCCTGGTGGCGATGCGCGAGAAGGAGGATCGGGTTCGGTTCTCCGGCTACAGCGTTGCCAACTTCAAGATCTTCGCGTTCTGCCTCGCGGCGATGTTCGCGGCGGTTGGCGGCGCGATGTTCACCCTCAACGTCGGTTTCATGTCGCCTTCGTTTGTCGGCATCGTGCCGTCGATCGAAATGGTCATCTACACCGCCGTCGGCGGGCGGCTGTCGATCTTCGGCGCGATCTATGGAACGCTCGTGGTCAACTTCGCCAAGACCTCGCTCTCGGAATCCTTCCCGCAGCTCTGGCTGTTCGGTCTCGGCGCCTTGTTCATCACGGTGGTGCTGATCTTCCCGAATGGTCTTGCCGGCATCTGGCGCGATTACGTCCAGCCGTTGTTCGGCAAGCTGATCTCCAAGCGAAAGCCCGGTTCGGATCCTACCGGCGGCAAGTCGTTCGGCCGGGTGGCCGACGGCGCCCCGGCGGAATGAGGAGGACACCATGCTGATCGGCCATCAACCGCCCGAATTCCTGCTCGCCGTGGAGGGGCTCACGGTTTCGTTCGACGGCTTCAAGGCGGTCAACGATCTGTCCTTCTACGTCGAGGAGAACGAGATCCGCGTGATCATCGGCCCGAACGGCGCCGGCAAGACCACTGTGCTGGATCTGATCTGCGGCAAGACCAAAGCGACCTCCGGTGCGATCCACTTCCGCGGCAAGGATCTCACCAAGATGAAGGAGAACGAGATCGTCCAGGCCGGGGTCGGCCGCAAATTCCAGACGCCGTCGATCTATGAAGACCTCACGGTGTTCGAAAATCTGGAGATCTCCTATCCGCAGGGCCGCTCGGTGTTCGGCGCGCTGGCGTTCCAGCGCACCGCAGCGGTGCGCGAGCGCGTCGAGGAGGTCGCTGAAGCGATCTTCCTGAAGGACAAGCTCGGCATGAGCGCCGATCTGCTCAGCCACGGCCAGAAGCAGTGGCTCGAGATCGGCATGCTGCTGATCCAGGACCCCGACCTGTTGATGCTCGACGAGCCGGTCGCCGGCATGAGCGTGTCCGAGCGTGTCAAGACCGCCGAGCTGCTCCACACCATCATCAAGGATCGCTCGGTGCTGGTGATCGAGCACGACATGAAGTTCGTCGAAGACATCGCCCACAAGGTCACCGTGCTGCACCAGGGCCAGATCCTGTCTGAAGGCTCGATGGACACGGTGAAGAACGATCCGAAGGTCATCGAAGTCTATCTCGGCCACTAGGAGGTTGCTGATGCGCACCGCCTCTTCCCCGTCATGGCGAGCGAAGCGAAGCAATCCAGCTCCGTGCACTGCGCTGGATTGCTTCGTCGCTTCGCTCCTCGCAATGACGCCGTTCTTTGTTGCTCCGGCCAATTAGAGGAGATCCCGATGCTCGCTATCAACGATCTGCACGTCGCCTATGGCCAGAGCGAGGTGTTGCACGGGCTCAATATCGATGTCGCGCCGAACGAGATCGTCGCGATCATGGGCCGCAACGGCATGGGCAAGACCACGCTGATGAAGTCGCTGATGGGCATCATCCCGCAGCGGAAGGGCTCGATCGCGATGAACGGCATCGAGCTCGGTGGACTGAAGAGCTACGAGCGCGTCGCAAAGGGGCTCGCTTACGTGCCGCAGGGGCGGATGATCTTCTCCACCATGACGGTGAAGGAGAACATCGAAACCGGGCTTGCGGCCTCCGGCGACAGCGAAGTGCCGGCGGACATCTACGAGCTGTTCCCGGTGCTGCTCGAAATGACGGGGCGGCGCGGCGGCAATCTGTCCGGCGGCCAGCAACAGCAACTCGCGATCGCGCGCGCGCTCGCCACCAAGCCGAAGGTGCTGCTGCTCGACGAGCCGACCGAAGGCATCCAGCCGTCGATCATTCGCGAGATGGCGCGCACCTTGAAGCGCATCCGCGACAGCCGAGGTCTTTCGATCATCGTCTCCGAACAGGTGCTGAGCTTCGCGCTCGACGTCGCCGATCGGGTGCTGGTGATCGAAAACGGCGAAATCGTTCGCGATGAGCCGCGCGCCAGCGTCGATGAGGCGCAGGTCGCGAAATATCTGTCCGTCTAGTTTTCACACGTCCACTGGTAACAAGGGGAGCTTCCGATGCCAGAGACATTGATTAAGGTCGATCTCACGCAGTCCGCATACGACAACGAGATGGTCCACAACCGTTGGCATCCGGACATTCCGATGGCCGCGTGGGTCAATCCGGGCGACGACTTCATCGTCGAGACCTATGATTGGACCGGGGGTTTCATCAAGAACAACGACTCGGCCGACGACGTTCGCGACATCGACCTGTCGATCGTGCACTTCCTGTCCGGCCCGATCGGCGTCAAGGGCGCCGAGCCCGGCGACCTGCTGGTCGTCGACCTGCTCGACATCGGCCCGAAGGCCGAGAGCATGTGGGGCTTCAACGGCTTCTTCTCCAAGCAGAACGGCGGCGGCTTCCTCACCGACCACTTCCCGCTGGCGCAGAAGTCGATCTGGGACTTCAAGGGCATGTACACGTCCTCGCGCCACATTCCGGGCGTGAACTTCGCCGGCCTGATCCATCCCGGCCTGATCGGCTGCTTGCCCGATCCGAAGCTGCTGTCGGCGTGGAACGAGCGTGAGACCGCGCTGATCGCCACCAACCCGACCCGCGTGCCTGGCCTCGCCAATCCGCCGTTCGGCCCGACCGCCCACATGGGCAAGCTCAAGGGCGACGACAAGGCCAAGGCTGCGGCCGAAGGCGCCCGCACCGTGCCGCCGCGCGAACACGGCGGCAACTGCGACATCAAGGATCTGTCGCGCGGTTCGAAGATCTACTTCCCGGTCTATGTGCCGGGCGGCGGTCTTTCGATGGGCGATCTGCATTTCAGCCAGGGCGACGGCGAGATCACCTTCTGCGGTGCGATCGAGATGGCCGGCTGGCTGCACATCAAGGTCGACATCATCAAGGACGGCGTCTCGAAGTACGGCATCAAGAATCCGATCTTCAAGCCGTCGCCGGTGACGCCGAACTACAAGGACTATCTGATCTTCGAAGGCATCTCGGTCGACGAGCAGGGCCAGCAGCACTACCTCGACGTCACCGTGGCGTATCGGCAGGCCTGTCTCAATGCGATCGAGTATCTGAAGAAGTTCGGCTACTCCGGCGCCCAGGCGTACTCGATCCTCGGCACCGCGCCGGTGCAGGGCCACATCTCCGGCGTCGTCGACGTCCCCAACGCCTGCGCCACGCTGTGGCTGCCGACCGAGATCTTCGACTTCGACATGATGCCGACCTCGGCCGGTCCGGTGAAGGCGATCAAGGGCGACGTCCAGATGCCGATCTCGCCGGATAAGTAACCAAACGTCGTCATGGCCGGGACAAGCCCGGGCATGACGGGCTCACTGCGGTGACCGTTGGCCTAACTGCTGCGTGGTCGCCAAGACTTCCCTGCGCGACGGGGAGCGGGACGGGGCGTTCTTCCCGCCCCGCTCCCATCGCACAGGTCCGAACAAATCGTCAGCGCAAGGGAAACGACGATGCCTGTTTATGAATATATGTGCGACGCCTGCGGGCCGTTCACGGATCTGCGGCCGATGGCCGAATGCGACGATCCGCAGCTCTGCCCGACCTGCGAGACCTCGTCGCCGCGGGTGATCCTCACGGCGCCAAACTTCTCCTGCATGCCGGCGTCGCAGCGCAACGCACACGCCACCAACGAGAAGAGCCGCAACGCACCGATGACGGTCGGCGAATACAAAGCCAAGCATGCGCCCGGCTGCAGTTGCTGTTCGGGGATCAAAAAGCCGGCCCGGCTGCAGACCCGCACCAAGAGCGGCGCCAAGGGCTTCCCCACCGCGCGGCCGTGGATGATCAGCCACTGATTATGGCCCCGTCGTTGCGAGTGAAACGAAACAATCCAGGAGTCGGGTACACCGAGCTTCGGGATTGTTGCGTTCGCTTTCCTCCTCGCAATGACGCGGGGACCTGAAAGACCGGCCTATCCGGCAATCACTGCCGCGACGCCGAGCAGAAAGCCGATCTCGAATAGTTGCTCGCTGGCGCCGAGCACGTCGCCGGTGTAGCCGCCGATCAGCCGCTTGGCCCAGCCGGCCATCGCGGCGGCAAGGACGCTACCTGCAGCAAGTCCGATCACCACCGCGATCGGGGACACCAGCAGCAATGGCAGCGCGCCGAGCGCGACTGCGATCCCGCCAAGCACCAGTTCGTCCTTGCGCAGTGTGGTGTCGGCGTAGCTCGCCTTCATCGCCGCGGTATTGCCGGCGTAGTTCATCCGGTGCGCGACCAAGCATGAAGCACCGCGCGATGCCGCATGACAGGCGACCAGCGCGGCCAGCGCCGCCCACAGCGGCAGCAGCGACAGCGCCGCGACCCGCAGAGCGACACCGATGCCGAGCGCGAGCGCGCCGTAGGTGCCGATCCGGCTGTCCTTCATGATCTCCAGCCGGCGTTCGACTGTCCAGCCGCCGCCGAACGCGTCGAAAGTGTCGGCGAGGCCGTCCTCGTGAAAGGCGCCGGTCAGCGCGATCGAGGCGGTCACCGCCAGGAGGGCCCCGAGTGTCGGCCCAAACAGCGAGGTGCCGACGATCATCGCCGCCGCCGACACCACGCCGATGCCGACTCCGACCACAGGAAAGAATGTCATCGCCCGCATCAGCCAGTCCGGCTCCGGCGCGCGGTCGGCGCTCGGCACCGGCAGAATGGTCAGGAAGCGCACGGCGTCGAGCAATTGTGCCAGCGTCGGCGTCGGCCGCGAAATCTGAGGGGAGTCGGTCATGAATCTGCCTTTGCGGAAGCCGCCGTACTGCGCGCCCGAGCCGCTACGGTCAAGCGCCTGCGCACGCCGTCGACAGGCCGGCGCGCGGTGCCTCAGTACCTAGCTAAAGTCGCCGCGACCTTCTGCCGGCTGTGACCACCCGCCGCATCCAAACGGCTAACCCCTTGATAGAGGTCAATGTGACGGCCAATCGCCGGCAGCTAACCTTTGTCACTCCTGATCCAGATGGGGTACGCTTCCTGACGATGCAGTTTGAACGATATAGCGACGGCCGGAAGACGTCCGCTGCATTGCGCCTGTGGCTCAAGGCGGCGATCTGCGTCTGCGCTTTCGTTGTGCTCGTTCTCGGCAACGTCTCGGCCGCCTCGGCTCATCAGGCGCCTCAGCCTGAGCTTGTCTTCGTCAAGACGCCGCCGCCGGTGCCGCCGCTGAATCTCAGTGACGATCCGGAGATCATGACCACCGACAGCGCCAATGCGCTGAGCCCGGTGTCGTTCAGAACCATCGGCTGCGATCAGACCACCCGCGTGCATCTGCCGCTGGCCGAGCCGATGCTCGATCGCAGCGAGCCGCCGCAGCTGCGGCCGCCGATAGCCGCTTAGTCCCAAGCCGCGATTCCGTGTGTTGCCAAGTCCGATCGAGCGAACCGTCCCGTCTGACGGCGCGAGGCGCTGAGCCTTTCCTCGCCTGATCGCTACGGCGACGCCGTCCGGCATTTTTCCGATTCCGCCCATCGCGTTGCGTGACCGATTCCCTTTTTGGGACCGGACGGAGCCGAGGCCATGGACGCATCTCTTCAAGGGAGGCGTTCCGACTCCGGGCCGCAGCGTTTCTGTCGAGCCGAAGACGTCGAGATCCCCACCATGACCGAACTGCTGCAAGCCGACATCAAGGGCCCGAACGATCAGGCCTCCGACGAGATGTGGCACGCGATCGATGCCGATCGCGTCCTCACCGGTCTTGCCACCAGCCGCGGCGGCCTGAGCACCGACGAGGCCAAACGCAGGCTGCAGAGCTACGGACCCAACGCGCTGCCGGAGCCGCCGCGCCGCTCGGCGATCCTGCGGTTTCTGTCGCAGTTCAACAACACGCTGATCTACTTCCTGCTCGCGGCCGCGGTCGCGGCGGGGTTCCTCGGCCACCAGATCGATGCCGCGGTGATCGTTGCGGTGGTGACGATCAACGCCATCGTTGGTTACATCCAGGAAGACAAGGCCGAGAAGGCGCTGGCCGCGATCAAGAAGATGATCTCGCCGCGCGCGCATGCTTGGCGCGACGGCCACCGCGTTGTGGTGCCGGCTGAAGAGCTGGTGCCTGGTGACGTGGTGATGATCGAGGCCGGTGACCGCGTGCCGGCGGATCTGCGCCTCACCCGCGCCCGCGGCCTGCTGATCGACGAGGCGATGCTGACCGGCGAGTCGGTGGCCTCGGAAAAGCACGACCAGCCCGCGGCGGTGGATGCGCCGCTCGGCGACCGGCTGTGCATGGCATTCTCCGGCACGCTGGTGTCGGCCGGGCAGGGCTTCGGCGTCGTGGTCGCGACCGGCGCACGCACCGAGATCGGCCGCATCAGCACGATGATCCAGGGCGTCGAGCAACTGGCGACGCCGCTGCTCGCCCAGATCAACAAGTTCGGTGAGCGTTTCACCTGGGTGGCGATCTCGGCGGCGGCGGCGATCTTCGCCTTCGCCACCCTGGTGCGCGACTATGCCTGGGCCGATGCGCTGATCGCCGTGGTGGCGCTCGCGGTCGGCGTCGTGCCGGAAGGCCTGCCCGCAGTGATCACCATCACGCTGGCGATCGGCGTGCAGCGGATGGCCAAGCGCAACGCCATCATCCGCCGCCTGCCGGCGGTGGAAACCCTCGGCGCCACCTCGGTGATCTGCTCCGACAAGACCGGCACGCTGACGCGCAACGAGATGACCGCACGCCGGATCGTCACCGCCGATCACACTATCCTTGTCAGCGGCTCCGGCTATGTGCCGAAGGGTGATCTCACCGTCGATGGCAAGGACACCCCCGAAGCAGTGGCGTCGGCGATGCAGCTCGTTCGCTCGGCGCTGCTGTGCAACGACGCGCAACTCCGTCACGTCGATGGCCATCACGTCGTCGATGGCGATCCGATGGAAGGTGCGCTGGTCGCGCTTGCGATCAAGGCGGGGCTCGATCCCGACGCGGAACGAACGGCGTGGAAGCGCTCCGACGAAATTCCGTTCGACGCACAGCATCGCTTCATGGCGACCCGCCACGCCACCGATTCCGGCGCGCAGGTGATCTTCGTGAAGGGCGCGCCTGAGCGGCTGCTGGCGATGTGCGCAATGCAAGTCGGCCCCGGCGGGGCGTTGCATCCGATCGATCAGGAGTTCTGGACCGCGCAGATCGCGCGTGCGGCGGCCGAAGGCGAGCGCGTGCTCGGCTTCGCGCTGCGTTCGCCGGCACGGCCGTCGGATCAGCTCGGCTTTGCCGATCTCGACGAAGGGCTGGCGTTCATGGGGCTGGTCGGCTTCATCGATCCGCCGCGCGACGAAGTGATCCAAGCGATCGCCGAATGCCGCTCCGCCGGCATCGTGGTGAAGATGATCACCGGCGACCACGCCGCGACCGCAGAGGCGATCGCGCGGCAACTCAATCTGACCGACCATCCCGACGTCGTCACGGGGGCCGATCTCGACCGTACCCCGGATTCCGGCTTCGTCGAACTGGCGCGTCGTACCGATGTGTTCGCCCGCACCAATCCGGAGCACAAGCTGCGCATCGTCCAGGCGCTGCAATCCACCGGCGCGGTGGTGGCGATGACCGGCGACGGCGTGAACGACGCGCCGGCGCTGAAGCAGGCCGATGTCGGCATCTCGATGGGTCACAAGGGCACCGAGACTGCCAAGGAAGCCTCGCAGGTGGTGCTGCTCGACGACAACTTCGTCTCGATCGTCGCCGCGGTGCAGGAAGGCCGCACCGTTTATGACAACATCCGCAAGGTGATCGCCTGGACGATCCCGACCAATGGCGGCGAGGTCCTCACCGTCATCGTCGCGATCCTGTTCGGCTTCACCATGCCGATGACGCCGGTGCAGATCCTGTGGATCAATCTGATCCTCACGGTCACCCTCGGCCTGGTGCTGGCGTTCGAGCCGCCGGAGCCGGGCGTGATGAAGCGGCCGCCGCGGCCAGCGCACGCGCCGCTACTATCGCGCTTCCTGGTGTGGCGGATCTTCTTCGTCTCGTTCCTGTTCACAGTCGGCGCGCTGGCGATCTTCTTCTTCGCGCTCGGCAAGGGCCTGTCGCTCGACACCGCCCGAACCATGGTGGTGAACGTGCTGGTGGTGTTCGAGATCTTCTACCTGTTCAACGTCCGCTATCTGCACACCAGCTCGATCTCGCTGCGCGGCGCGCTCGGCACCATGCCGGTGCTGGCCGCGCTGGTGGTCGTGATCGCCGCGCAGATCGCCTTCACCTACGCGCCCTTCATGCACAGCCTGTTCGCCACCACGCCGATCTCGCTGGTCGACGGCGCCGTGGTGATCGGCGCCGGCGTGGTGCTGATGATCGTGCTCGAACTCGAGAAATGGGTGATGCGCCGGATCGGCGCGCTGCGCAGTCTCGAGCCGTAACCGGCTTCATCGCGGCGCGCACGGCACCATGCCGCCACGCCGCTTCCATCGCGTGTGGTCACGCGGCCCTTAGTAACGACGAGGTTCATCATGAACGAACTGCCCCGTCCCGATATGATGTTCGGCCTGAAAGTGGTGCTCGCTGCCACGGATTTCTCGGCGCGCTCCGATCGTGCGGTGCGCCGCGCCGCAGCTCTCGCCCGGCAGAGCGGCGCACGGCTGGTGATCGCCCATGTGGTCGATGACGATCAGCCCGAGCACATCGTCGCCGTCGAGGCCGAACTCGCCGAGTCCGCGCTCGCCGACGCGATCCGCGAACACACTTATCTCGCTGGCCTCGAATGCACGCCGCTGGTGCTGCTCGGCACGCCGTTCGACGCCATCGTCCGTGCCGCCCACCAGCATGGTGCGGATTTGTGCGTCGTCGGCAGCCACCGCCGCGCCTTCCTGCGCGACATCTTCGCCGGCACCACGGCCGAACGGGTGATCCGCAACAGCACGGTACCGGTGCTGATGGCCAACCTCGACCCGGCGCTGCCATATGCCAAGAGCCTTGCGCCGGTCGACCTGACCGATTGCTCGGCTCAGGCGCTGGAGACCGCGCGACGGCTCGGCCTGCTGCAGCGAACCAAGCTGATCGTGATGCACGTCTACGACGCCGCCGCCGCCGGCATGCTGAATTACGCTGGTGTCGACAAGACCAGCCTCGACGACTATCTGGTCGACACTCGCACCGATGCGGTGCGTGATCTGGTGCGCTTCCTCGAGCCGCTGCAGCTCGACGATGTCGACTACTCGACCGTGGTCAAGGAGGGGGCGGGCCCCGCCACCGATATTATCGAGGCCGCCACCGAATTGAGGCCGGATCTGGTGGTGATCGGGACCCATGCGCGGCGTGGTGCAGTGCGGTTATTGCTCAGCAGCGTGACCGAAGAGGTCTTGCGCCGCCTGCAGCGCGACATCCTGGTGGTACCTGTGCGCGACGCTGCGAGCTGAGCCAAGCCGGCTTGCCGGCCTCGGCATTGCCCGTCACACTACCCGCCGATCGGCGCGGCATCGGTACCTCGCCGGCGACAACCGGGAGGTCGACGATGGGCGCGCGGCTGAAGCACTACGGCTGGGGTCGGGAAGGCGAGGGGATGACCGAGGCCGAGCAGGCCTTCGTGCTCGGCCGCTACAAAGCGGAGTTCGGCCGCGACAGCTTCGACACTGTTGGTGTCGTCCCTCTCGACGACATCAAGCTCCGCGAGCCGCGGATTGTGCCGCCTAAATCGTTGTCGGAAATTTGCGCGGTCGACGTCTATCACCGCGCCGCCCACGCTTACGGCAAATCCTATCCAGATTACGTCCGTGGCATGGTCGGCGACTACGACGCGGCGCCCGACGTCGTTGCCTATCCGCGTGACGAGGCCGAGATCGCCGCGGTGATGGATTGGGCCGGTGGCGCCGGTGCGGCGCTGACGCCGTTCGGCGGCGGCTCGTCGGTGTGCGGCGGCGTCGAATGCCGGGTCGACGGCAGCCGCTACAAGGCGGCGGTGACGCTCGACCTCCGCCATCTCGGCAAAGTGCTGGAGGTCGATGCCACCTCGCGCGCGGCGCTAATTCAGGGCGGCGCTTACGGCCCGGTGCTGGAGGCGCAGCTCAAGCCTCACAATGTCACGCTCCGGCACTTCCCGCAGAGCTTCGAATATTCAACGCTCGGCGGCTGGATCGCGACCCGCTCCGGCGGCCACTTCGCCAGCCTCTACACCCACATTGACGATTTCGTCGAAAGCGTCCGTGTGGTGACGCCGCGCGGTGTGCTCGAGACACGGCGGCTGCCAGGCTCCGGCGCCGGCCCGAGCCCGGAC
>NZ_QTKI01000091.1:0-13923 GCF_010820945.1 Rhodopseudomonas sp. BR0C11 | reverse complement strand
CCGTCGCGATACAGCACGCGCGCCTGGATCTCCTCGGGGGTCAGTTCCGGCGGCTCGAATTGATCTGGGTGGCTTTCGTTCATGGCGCGAAACGGCTAACACAGCGCCCTGATGAGCGACACTCCGGAAAATTCGAAACAGAGCTGGTGGCGACGGCTGTCCAGCGGACTGAAGCGCACCTCGAGCTCGATCGGGACCGCGCTGTCGGAATTCGTTTCCAAGCGCAAGCTCGATCGGGCGATGCTCGAGGAGATCGAGGACGTGCTGCTGCGCGCCGACCTCGGCACCGAGGTGGCGGCGCGGATCGCCAAGGCGGTCGGCGAGGGCCGCTACGACAAGATGATCTCGGCCAGCGACGTCAAAGAGATCGTGGCCGCAGAGGTCGAGAAGGTGCTGGCGCCGGTGGCGCAGCCGCTCGACATCGACGCCGGCAAGAAGCCGTTCGTGATCCTGATGGTCGGGGTCAACGGATCCGGCAAGACCACCACCATCGGCAAATTGTCGGCGCGGTTCGCGTCCGAGGGCCACAAGGTGATGCTGGCTGCCGGCGACACCTTCCGGGCCGCGGCGATCGATCAACTCAAGGTCTGGGGCGATCGCACCGGCACGCCGGTGGTGGCCGGCGCCCAGGGCTCGGACGCCGCAGGCCTCGCCTTCAACGCGCTTACCGAAGCCAAGCAGCAGGGCCGTGACGTGCTGCTGATCGACACCGCCGGCCGGCTGCAGAACCGCACCGAGCTGATGAACGAGCTCGAGAAGGTAGTGCGGGTGATCAAGAAGGTTGATGCCACCGCGCCGCATGCGGTGCTGCTGGTGCTCGATGCCACCGTCGGCCAGAACGCGCTGTCGCAGGTCGAAGCCTTCACCAAGACCGCCGGCGTCACCGGCCTGGTGATGACCAAGCTCGACGGCACCGCCCGCGGCGGCATCCTGGTGGCGATCGCCGAGAAGCACAAACTGCCGGTGCACTTCATCGGCGTCGGCGAAGGCGTCGACGATCTGGCGCCGTTCACGGCGCGCGATTTCGCCAAGGCGATCGCCGGCACGGAGGCGGCATGACGGACGACCTGCTGAAGCCCAACCGGCCGCACCCGCTGTTCAAGCTGGCGACCGAGCTCGGGCCGCTGCTGGTGTTCTTCATCGTCAACGCCAAGTTTCATCTGTTCGCTGCGACCGGCGCCTTCATGGTGGCAGTGGTCGCCGCCGTGATCGCGTCCTACGTCGTCACCCGGCACGTACCGGTGATGGCGCTGGTCACCGCCGTGGTGGTGCTGGTGTTCGGCACCCTGACGCTGGTGCTGCACGACGAGACCTTCATCAAGATGAAGCCGACCATCGTGTACGCGCTGTTCGGCGCGGTGCTCGGCGGCGGGCTGCTGTTCGGCCGCAGCTTCATCGCCATCATGTTCGATCAGGTGTTCAACCTGACGGCGGAAGGCTGGCGCAAGCTGACGCTGCGCTGGGCGCTGTTCTTCTTCGCGATGGCAGTGCTGAACGAAGCGGTATGGCGGACGCAGTCGACCGACTTCTGGGTCAATTTCAAGGTGTTCGGCGTGGTGCCGCTCACCATGCTATTCGCACTGCTGCAGATGCCGCTCACCAAGCGCTACGCGGCCGAGCCCGCCACGCTCGAACAGAGCGCCGCCGACGAAGGCGACGTGTCGGGGCGCTGACCGCAACTCCCTCTCTCCGTCATTGCGAGTGCCCGGATCGGCGATTTGCACCGTCCGAGCACTGGCTCCGCGAAGCAATCCAGCTCAGTGCTCTGGACTGCTTCGTCGCTACGCTCCTCGCAATGACGGCCCGTGTTGGTCGCAGGCCGCCGCTATCCCCACAGCCGTCATTGCCGGGCTTGACCCGGCAATCCATCCTCTTTTGGTGATGGATGCCCGGGTCAAGCCCGGGCATGACGTGTTACTTCGGGGCAGGCGCCCCGGCATCATCTCGATTATTTCTGCTTGGCGATGATCTTGTCCTTGATGCCGTCGTAGGTCTTCTGCGGCACGATCTTCTTCTGCACCAGCTCGTCCTTGCCCTTGTAGGGCCGGCCCTTGATGATCGCGGCGGAGTAAGCCTTGCCGACGCCGGGGAGCGCGTCGAGCTGTTCGGCGGTCGCCGAGTTGATATCGAGGAGCTCGACCTTCTCCGACTTCGCCGGCGCAGCCGCCTTGGTCTCGGCTTTCGGCGGAGGGGCCATCTTGTCGGATTTGGCGGTCGGCGGCGTGGCCGGCTGCGGTGCCTGCGCCATTGCGGGCGCGGAGACGAGCAGGCCGAGCGCGACGGCGGCGGCGAGCGGGGCGAGCGTGAGGCGACGGAAAGTCGAGGTACCCATCGGATGTCCCTCCAAAGGACGTTGTTAGTAACGCCCGAAGCTCATCCGGGATTCATGGCGCCGCAATGGCGGCGCGATGAACGGCTGATAAACGGTCCGATTTATTTTCGAGGGTTTTTTAGCAGTGCTAACAGGTCGGTCAGCTCTGCGGCGCCGCCAGCGCCTTGCTGATTTCCGGCTTCAGCACCTTCTCGATGTTGTCCGGGGTGATCGGTCCGACCAGCTTGTAGGCGATCTTGCCGTCGCGGCCGATCACGAAGGTCTCCGGCACGCCGTACACGCCCCATTCGATCGCGGCACGTCCGGAGGCATCGACGCCGACGGCCGCGAACGGATTGCCATACCGGCCGAGGAAGCGGCGAGCATTGTCGGGCTTGTCCTTGTAGTCGATCCCGACGAGCTGAATGCGGGTGTCCTGCGCCAGCGTCATCAGCAGCGGTGCTTCGTCATGGCAAGGTACGCACCACGATGCCCAGACGTTAACGACGCTGACCTTGCCTTTGAACATCGCCGGATCGAGACCCGCGACCTGGTTGCCGTCACGGCTCAAGCCTTCCAGCGGCGGGAGCGGCGTCTGCGGCGCCGGCCGCCCGATCAGGGCGGAGGGGATCCGCGACACGTCGCTATCGCCGAGCCGAAACCAGAACAACACCGCCAGCCCGGCGAACAGCAGCGCCGGCAGCACCACCAGCCAGGAGCGGCGCTTCGGCGAGGCGGGATCGAAGGTGTCGCTCATGATGATCCGTGGGTTGTTAGTGATCGGTCGCGCTGCGGCCGGAGCGGCGGACGGCGCCGCGAGCCTCGAGATCGCGCAGCCGCGCCTTCTGCTTGCGATAATCCAGCACCACCCAGCCGATCAGCAGCAGCACCACGATCGCGGTGGCGGCGTAGGACGAGACGATGAAGTCCGCGTATTTGCCGAACATCACGCTGCCTCGGCCCGGCTGGCCTGCATCATCTGCAGCGAGCGCACCCGCCGGCGCAGGATCTCGTTCCGCATCGCCGCCAGATGCAGCGTCAGAAACAGCAGCGAAAACCCGATCGCGGTGACCAGCAGCGGGACCAGGAACGCCTTGTCGAGCGTCGAGCCGCCCATCCGCACCACCGAGGCCGGCTGGTGCAGCGTATTCCACCAATCGACCGAGAACTTGATGATCGGCAGGTTGATGGCACCGACTAGGGTCAGCACGGCGGCGGCGCGGGCAGCCCGGGACGGGTCATCGACCGCGCGCCACAGCGCGATCAGGCCGAGATACATCAAAAACAGCACCAACATCGAGGTCAGCCGGGCGTCCCATTCCCAATAGGTGCCCCACATCGGCCGGCCCCACAGCGAGCCGGTGACCAGCGCCAGGAATGTGAAGGCCGCGCCGATCGGTGCCGCGGTCTTGGCCGCGACGTCGGCGAGCGGATGCCGCCACACCAGCGTGCCGAGCGAGGCGACGCTCATCACCCCCCAGACGAACATCGCCAGCCAGGCGTTCGGCACGTGGACGAACATGATCTTGACGGTGGCGCCCTGCTGGTAGTCGTCGGGCGCCAGCATGCCCTGGGTGAGCCCCGCCGCCAGCGCCAATGCGGTCGCGGCCGCCAGCCAGGGCAGCAGGCGCCCCGCGAGCGTCAGGAACCGGGTCGGATTGGCGAGTTCGGTCAGCTTCATGACGTCCCTGATAATGGCCGGGACCCGCACAGGCAATGACGTGACGCAGGTCGGCGGCGACTTCCGAAGGAGTTGATCGGCGGTGATTCGCCCTAATCCAGCCCCTGGCGCAGGCTGGCGGCGGCGGCGAACGGGCCGATCACCAGGCTGAGCAGCGAGATCGCGCACAGGATCGAGAACGGGGTGCCGAACGACACCGGGCCGACGATCGCCGCCTGGGAGGCCGAAACGCCGAAGATCAGCACCGGGATCGACAGCGGCAGCACCAACACGGCCAGCAATAGCCCGCCGCGGCGCAGCGTCACCGCCAGCGCGGCGCCGATCATGCCGGTGAAGGTCAGCGCCGGGGTGCCGGCCAGCAGCGTCGCCATCACGGCCAGCGAGGCGCTGCCGTCGAGGTTGAGCAATAGGCCCAGCACCGGGGTTGCCACGATCAGCGGCAGGCCGGCCGCCAGCCAATGCGCCAGCGCCTTGGCGGCACAGGTCAGCTCCAGCGGGGTGCGGCTCATCACGATCAGGTCGAGCGAGCCATCCTCGGCGTCGGCGGTGAACAGCCGGTCGAGTGTCAGCAGGCTGGCGAGCAGCGCGCCGAGCCACAGGATCGCCGGCCCGAGCCGCTTCAAAAGCGCAAGGTCGGGGCCGACCGCGAACGGCATCAGCACCACCACAGTGAGGAAGAACAATACGCCGATCAGCGCCCCGCCGCCGACGCGGAGCGCGATCTTGATATCGCGGCGAATGATGGCGCCGAGCGCGGTCATGTCGCGGCTCCGATCCGCTGCTCGCGCACCGGAATGCCGAGCGGCGTGTGGGTGGCTGCGACGATGATGCCGCCGCGGGCGAGGTGATCCTGCATCAGGCCGACGAACAGCTCCTGGCCTTTGACGTCGAGCGCCGAGGTCGGTTCGTCCAGCAGCCAGATCGGCCGCCGCACCACCAGCAGGCGGGCGATCGAGAGCCGCCGGCGCTGGCCGGCCGACAGATACGCGGCCGGCAGTTCGGCGGCGTGGCCGATCCCGACCGCCTTGATGGCGGCGCTCAGATCGGTGCGCTCGCCGCCGAGAAAGTCGCGCCAGAAGCCGAGATTTTCAGCGACGCTGAGCGACGGCTTGAGCGCGTCACGGTGGCCCAGGTAGTGCGCCTGCTCGGCGACCGGCGTATCCGGTTCCCCGCCGTCGAGCGTGATGGTTCCGCCCTCGGGTGTCAGCAGCCCGGCGATCAGCCGCAGCAGCGACGTCTTACCGGCGCCGTTATGTCCGACCAGCGCCAGCGCTTCGCCGCCGCTCGCCTCGAAGGCCAGTCCGGCGAATACCTCGCGGCCACCTCGTACACACCGTAAGTCGCGCCCCGACAGCCGCATGCATCCCAACCTGTTCCGCTCCGGGATCGGAACGGCCTGCTCACAAATCGATGCGCTCGCCTGTCATTGTCGAACTGGCGGCGCAATTGGAAAGGTTCTATAAGCCGGAACTTGATGCAGCACACGATCGGCGCCTGCAAGCCGGACGGCCTGCCCCTCCGGAGCCAGCATACAAGCTCGCCCAATCGAAAACGATAATCTGGGACCCGCCTTACATGACCTCGCTCGACAGCTTCAAATGCCGGAAGATCCTCAAGGTCGGCAGCAAGTCTTACGTCTATTACAGCCTGCCCACCGCCGAGAAGAACGGCCTGAAGGGGATTTCCCGTCTGCCCTATTCGATGAAGGTGCTGCTGGAAAACCTGCTGCGCAACGAGGACGACCGCACCGTCAAGAAGGCGGACATCATGGCGGTCGCCAAGTGGATGCGGAAGAAGGCGCTGGAGCACGAGATCGCATTCCGCCCCGCGCGCGTGCTGATGCAGGACTTCACCGGCGTGCCGGCGGTGGTCGATCTGGCGGCGATGCGCAACGCGATGCAGAAGCTCGGTGGTGATGCCGAGAAGATCAATCCGCTGGTGCCGGTCGACCTCGTCATCGACCACTCGGTGATCGTCAACTTCTTCGGTAACAACCAGGCGTTCAAGAAGAACGTCGCCGAGGAGTACAAGCAGAACCAGGAGCGCTACGAGTTCCTGAAGTGGGGTCAGAAGGCGTTCTCGAACTTCTCGGTGGTGCCGCCCGGCACCGGCATCTGCCACCAGGTCAATCTCGAGTACTTGGCGCAGACGGTCTGGACCAAGAAGGAGAAGATGACGATCGGCCGCAAGACCGGCACCTTCGAAGTCGCCTATCCGGACACGCTGGTCGGTACCGACTCGCACACCACCATGGTCAACGGTCTCGCCGTGCTCGGCTGGGGCGTCGGCGGCATCGAGGCGGAAGCTGCGATGCTCGGCCAGCCGCTGTCGATGCTGCTGCCGGAAGTGGTCGGCTTCAAGCTCAAGGGCGCGCTCAAGGAAGGCGTCACCGCGACCGACCTGGTGCTCACCGTCACCCAGATGCTGCGTAAGCAGGGCGTGGTCGGCAAGTTCGTCGAATTCTTCGGCCCGGGCCTCGATAACCTCTCGGTCGCCGACAAGGCCACGATCGCCAACATGGCGCCGGAATACGGCGCGACCTGCGGCTTCTTCCCGGTCGACGGCGAAACCATCGATTACTTGAAGACCTCGGGTCGTGCCTCGGCGCGGGTCGCGCTGGTCGAGAAGTACAGCAAGGCGCAGGGCCTGTTCCGCACCTCCAAGTCGCCGGACCCGGTGTTCACCGTGACGCTGACGCTGGACCTCGCCACCGTCGAGCCGTCGATGGCCGGCCCGAAGCGCCCCGAAGGCCGCATCGCGCTGTCGTCGGTCTCGGAAGGCTTCGCCACCGCGATGGCCAACGAGTACAAGAAGGCGCTCGACGGCGCGCGCTACAAGGTGGAAGGCCGCAACTTCGATCTCGGCCACGGCGACGTGGTGATCGCGGCGATCACCTCGTGCACCAACACCTCGAACCCGAGCGTGCTGATCGGCGCCGGTCTGTTGGCGCGTAACGCCGCGGCCAAGGGCCTCAAGGCGGCGCCGTGGGTGAAGACTTCGCTGGCACCGGGCTCGCAGGTCGTCGCCGAGTATCTGGCGAATTCGGGTCTGCAGAAGGATCTCGACAAGGTCGGTTTCAACCTCGTCGGTTTCGGCTGCACCACCTGCATCGGCAACTCCGGCCCGCTGCCGGAAGAGATCTCGAAGTCGATCAACGACAACGGCATCGTCGCCGCCGCCGTGCTGTCGGGCAACCGCAACTTCGAAGGCCGTGTCTCGCCGGACGTGCAGGCCAACTACCTGGCCTCGCCGCCGCTGGTGGTCGCCTACGCGCTCGCCGGCTCGGTGACCAAGAACCTCGCGGTCGATCCGATCGGCACCGGCAAGGACGGCAAGCCGGTGTACCTGAAGGACATCTGGCCGAGCACCAAGGAGATCAACGCCTTCGTCAAGAAGTACGTGACCTCCAAGATCTTCAAGGCGCGCTATGCCGACGTGTTCAAGGGCGACACCAACTGGCGCAAGATCAAGACGGTCGAGAGCGAGACCTACAAGTGGAACATGGGCTCGACCTATGTGCAGAACCCGCCGTATTTCGAAGGCATGACCAAGCAGCCGGAGCCGGTCGTCGACGTCGTCGACGCCCGCGTCCTGGCGCTGTTCGGCGACAAGATCACCACCGACCACATCTCGCCGGCGGGCTCGATCAAGCTGACGTCGCCGGCCGGCAAGTATCTATCGGAGCATCAGGTGCGGCCGGCCGACTTCAACCAGTACGGCACGCGCCGTGGTAACCACGAAGTCATGATGCGCGGCACCTTCGCCAACATCCGCATCAAGAACCACATGCTGAAGGGCGCCGACGGCAACATTCCGGAAGGCGGTCTCACCAAGCACTGGCCCGACGGCGAGCAGATGTCGATCTACGACGCCGCCATGAAGTACCAGGAAGAGAAGGTGCCGCTGGTGGTGTTCGCCGGCGCCGAATACGGCAACGGTTCGTCGCGCGACTGGGCCGCGAAGGGCACTCGTCTGCTCGGCGTTCGCGCCGTGATCTGCCAGAGCTTCGAGCGCATCCATCGCTCGAACCTGGTCGGCATGGGCGTGCTGCCGCTGACCTTCGAAGAGGGCACCTCGTGGGCCTCGCTCGGCCTCAAGGGCGACGAGAAGGTCACGATCCGCGGCCTCGAAGGCGACCTCAAGCCGCGGCAGATGCTGGAAGCCGAGATCACCTCGGCCGAGGGCAAGCGCAAGCGCGTGCCGCTGCTGTGCCGCATCGATACGCTCGACGAACTCGATTACTACCGCAACGGCGGTATTCTGCACTACGTGCTGCGCAAGCTCGCGGCCTAACAGCCGCGATCTTCGCCGATAGGCGCAGAATGCCTCACTGCGAAGTGAGTGGCAGGTGAACGGAAGGCGGCCTATGCAAATGGCCGCCTTTTCGTTTTAAGGCTCCTCGATGGATGGCGGCATGCCGCTGTCCCGAAGCATTCGGCAAAGGCGGTTCGGCAAACGACGATGAATGGTGTTGGTGGATTTTCGCGGTGGTCCGGCGCACTCGGCCTGTGCGTGACGATCGCGACGGCCGATTTTGCTGCCGCCGAGCCCCGCGCCGTGGTCGAGCTGTTCACCTCGCAAGGCTGCTCGTCTTGTCCGCCGGCGGACAAAATCATCGGCGAACTCGCCCGCGATCCGTCGGTGATCGCCCTCAGCCTTCCGATCGACTATTGGGACTATCTCGGCTGGAAAGACACGCTGGCCGACTCCCGTTTTACCGCTCGCCAGAAAGCTTACTCGCAAGTGCGAGGCGATCGGGATGTGTTCACCCCGCAGGTGATCGTCAACGGGTCGGCGCACCTTGTCGGCAGCAACCGCGCCGGCATCGAGGGCGCGATCAAGACCACCGACAAGACCGCTGGGGTGATGACCGTCCCGGTCTCGGTGGCGGTCGAAGGCAAAGAGATCAAAGTCTCGGTCGCCGCGGCGCCCCAGGGTGAGGCGACCAAGAGCGGCGAGGTCTGGATCTGCGCGGTGTCCAAAGCGATCCCGATCGAGATCGGGCGCGGCGAGAACCGCGGCCGGCACGTCACCTACCACAATGTGGTGCGCAATCTGCTGAAGGTCGGCGATTGGACCGGCGCGGCGGAGCACTGGACGGTGCCGCTTGAGAACGTCGTCGGTGACGGCGTCGATGCGGCGGCGGTCTATGTGCAAAACGGCAGCCGTGAGAAGCCCGGCGCGATGCTCGGGGCCGCGTTCACGTCGCTGAACTGATCGTCTGCCGGGTGCGATCTGGCGGAAAATAGCCGGAGCTGCTTTGCGCGCCTTGGCTGCGCGCTTCCCGACTGGGAGCGAGCCGGCCCCTCAAAACAAAAAAGGACCAACTTGCGTCGGCCCAGGAGGGGGATCGAGGTTCTGCGTACAGGCCCGATCCCGACTGCTTCGGGGGGCTGGGGGCTGAGGAATCCGAAGCCGAAGGGACCGGGCCAACGCAGTGATAGTATTATCGCAAGCGGGCTTGGCGGGCGCTGGGCGAAAATCGGGCGGCAATAAGAATTCGGCTAACGAAGGCGTGAGCCGCGTGCGCAAGGGCGCTGTTTCGGCGCCTGCTGCTTTCGGTCCCCTTGCGGCCCGTCGCCGGCGGCGCAATCATGTCAGCGTCGTGACAGGAGGCGCCGATGGATATGATTTCCGGGGAGGCTGACCCCAGCGAGAGCCGCGCAGCGGAGCGCCCAGGCACCGCACCGCTGCAGGGACTGGTCACTTTCAACCGCCTGGAGCTCAATCGCATCCTCAATCTCTATGGGCGGATGGTCGCGGCCGGCGAGTGGCGCGATTACGCCATCGACTTCCTGAAGGACACCGCGGTGTTCTCAATCTTCCGCCGCGCCTCGGAAGTCCCGATCTATCGCATCGTCAAAGATCCGCGGCTCGCACGTAAACAGGGCGCGTATTGCGTCATCGGCGCGTCCGGCCAGATCCTGCGCCGCGGCCATGAACTTGAACGTGTGCTGCTGGTGATCGACCGCAAGCTGGCGCTGGTCTGACCTGAGCTGCGGCGGAGCCGGGTCAGGGGCGAAGCGTCTCGGTGCTCCCCCGCGTCATCGCCCGGCTTGTCCTGGCGACCCAGTATCCCAGAGCGCCAGTGATCAGCGTCAACTCTCTGGAATACTGGGCCCTCCGCTTCTCGGAGGGTGACGGCATTATGGGCTGTTCGGCCGCGCTTCTGCTTCGGGCACCGTCTGCCCGCCGTCGCCCAGCGTCCGCTGCATCAGCACCGAGTCCAGCCAGCGACCGAACTTGAAGCCGACGTCGGTATGGGTGCCGATCGGCACGAAGCCGGCCTTGCGGTGCAGGGCGATCGAGGCGGCGTTGGCGGAATCGCCGATCACCGCGATCATCTGGCGGAAGCCGCGCTCGGTGCATGCGGCGATCAGGTCACGCAGCAGCGCGCTGCCGATGCCGCGGCGGTGGGCCGCCGGATCGAGATAGATCGAGTTCTCGACCGTGAACCGATAGGCCGGCCGCGGCCGGTAGGGCCCCGCATAGGCATACCCGGCAATCGCCCCGTCCGCTTCCGCGACCAGATACGGAAAGCCGGCTTCGGTCAGAGTGCTGAACCGCCGCGTCATCTCGGCAAGGTCAGGCGGGGTCAGCTCGAAGGTCGCGGTGCCGAAGCGCACCGCCTGCTCGTAGATCGCGGTGATGGCCGGCAGGTCGGCGGTGGTCGCCGGGCGGATGACGAGGTCGGACATGCGAAATTCGGACTCGGAGCGGATCGCCAATCTCAGCGTCATACGCGGGCTTGACCCGCGTATCCATCCTCTTCGCCATGACGCTTGGCTGGCTTGCAGGAGGGTGCCTGCAGCAGGATGGATCGCCGGGTCGAGCCCGGCGATGACATCTGACATGCGAAGCGTCCTGCTGCTCCCGGCGGTCCCGGTCCGTCAAAACAAAAGCCCCGGCGCTGGGCCGGGGCTTCGAGCTGTCAGGTCTGGGAGGAGACCGTTATTCCTTCTGTCCAAGCAGCTGGAGCAGCAGCGTGAACAGGTTGATGAAGTTCAGGTAGAGCGACAGAGCGCCGGTAATGGCGGCCCGCTCGGCGACGTCGCCGCCCATCGAGCCGTAGCCGTAGATGTAGTCGTTCTTCAGGCGCTGGGTGTCCCAGGCGGTCAGGCCGGCGAACACCAGCACGCCCACCACCGACACGATGAACTGCAGCATCGACGAGGCGACGAACAGGTTCACCAGGCTGGCGATCACGACGCCGAACAGGCCCATGATCAGGAACGAACCCATCCCGGTCATGTCACGCTTGGTGGTGTAGCCGTAAAGGCTCAGCGCACCGAACGCGGCCGCGGTGATGAAGAACACCCGGACGATCGAGGTGTGGGTGTAGACGAGGAAGATCGACGACAGCGAGATGCCCATCAGCGCCGAGAACGCCCAGAACAGAAGCTGTGCGGTCGCCGGCTTGAGGCGGTTGATGCCGAAGGAGATGACAAACACCATCGCCAGCGGGGCGAGGATGAAGACCCACTTCAGCGGGCTGACGAACATCGCCACGCCGAAAGAGGTCAGCATGGTGTTGCCGACCCGCGCGGCAGCCGCGCCGGCGTCCGTGGTCACGGCGCCCATATAGACGCCGAGCGCCGCCAGGCCGGTGATGGCCAGGCCGATCGTCATGTAGTTGTAGATGCGCAGCATGTAGGCGCGCAGCCCAGCGTCGACGGTCGCGGTTTCGACGCGTCCGGCGGCCCGGCCGAAGGGAGAAGTGTAGTTGCGGTCCAAGTCCGACATGGTCGAGATCCCGAGTTGGTCTGGCCGGTCGCGAAGGGTGGCGAAAGCCAGTACTAATTTATCCGGACGGTGGCGAAGAATGTGCGCTTAAAGTTGAGCCAAGATCCCAGTCAGGACCCAAAATTAACGTCTGTTCATCGAGCCGTCCGACCCATGCTGATATGTGGGAAACTAACACGGACGGGGCAAGCTTTAATGCGCGGCTGAATGTCGCTCCGCTCTGAAGGGTAAAGAAATCGGCGTCCGACCTTGGTCGAAAATGGCCATTTCCCAGTCCTAACAGGACCCGCCAGAGCGGTGCGCCAGCGCGCCGCGCCGCCCGTTCCGCCGGCGCTGCATACTATAAATTTCGCAAAACGGAAGCTGGTTTCTGGTTGAGCGCCAGCCACGTGCCGATCAGTCCGAGGCCGACCGTGACCACCAGGGCGGCCACCACCACGCCGGCCGCCGAGCCGGCCTGCCAGGCGAAACTCAGCGTCATTAATCGTGTGACAATCAGCCACGCGGCGACCGAGCCGGCCAGCACGGCGAACGCCGCGGTGGCGAGACCAATCAGCGCATATTCGAGCGCAAAGGCCCCGATCAGCCGTGCCCGGGTGGCGCCCAGCGTCTTCAGGATCACCGCGTCATAGACCCGGTGGCGATGGCCGGCTGCGAGCGCGCCGCCCAGCACCAGGATGGCGGAGATCAGTGTCACCGCGCTGGCGCCGCGCACCGCCAGCACCAGGTTCGACACCACGCCGCCGACCGTCTCCAGCGCTTCGCGCACCCGCACCGAGGTCACCATCGGAAACCGGTCGGCGACCTGCTTGATCACCGAGGCATCACTCTGCGGCGTGCTGCCGCTCTCGGTCAGCGTGGCGATATGGGTGTGGGGCGCGCCGCGGAAGGTATCCGGTGAAAAAACCAGGACGAAATTGATCCCGAGGCTCTGCCAATCGATGCTGCGCAGGTTCGAGATCGTGGCGGTGATCTCGCGGCCGAGCACATTGACGGTGACCTTGTCGCCGATCGACAGGCCAAGTCCCTGCGCCAGCTTCTTGTCGAACGACACCAGCGGTGGGCCGCTGTAGTCCTTGGGCCACCACCGTCCCTCGACCACCTTGGAACCGGCCGGGACATCGGCCGCATAGGTCAGGCCGCGATCGCTCTGCAGCACCCACTCGGCGTCCGGCGCCGGCTTGAGGTCTTCGGCGCGAACGCCGCGGGCGGCGACGATACGGCCGCGCAGCATCGGCACGTCTTCCAGCGTGGCGTTCGGCGCGATCTGGCGCAGGAATGTGCCGAATTGATCAGTCTCGCTGGAGGGGATGTCGATGAAGAAGAAGGTCGGTGCCTTCTCGGGCAGCGCAGCGCTGAACTGCCGTCTCAGGTTACCGTCGATCTGTGAGACGGTAACCAGGACCGCGAGGCCGAGACCCAGCGACAGGACCACTGATGGTGTCAGCGCACCGGGGCGGTGAATGTTGGCGACGGCGAGCCGCAGCATGGTGATGCGCGACCGCGGCAGCCGGCGCGCGATCGCCATCAGTCCGGCGGCGACGCCGCGCAGCAGCACGAAGATCGCAAGGGTGGCGCCGATCACGGCCAGCGCGACGCGCTTGTCGTAGGCGAGCCCGATCACCACCGCGAGCAGCACCGCGACGACCGCGGCGATCAAGGCGATGTGCTTCAGCCGGGGGCGATGGCCGTCGGCGGTCGCGGCCTCGCGGAATAGCATCGCCACCGGCACGTCACGCACCTGCGCCAGCGGCCACAATCCGAACGCCAGTGCGGTGAGCAGGCCGTACACCAGCGATAGCGCCAGCTCACCGGGATGCAGCGCCGCCACCACCGGAAGCGGGAGTAACTGCCCGAACAGTCCGACCAGCGCGAACGGCATCGCGGCGCCGAGCGCCAGCCCGATCGCCGCCCCGATCAGCGCGAGCACGATCACCTGGGTGAGATAGATCGCGAACACGTCGCGCCCGGTGGCGCCGACCGCCTTCAGCGTTGCGATCACGTCGCGGCGGCGGTCGATATGGCTCTTCACCGCATTGGCAACGCCGACGCCGCCCACCACCAGCGCGGCGAGGCCGACCAGGGTCAGGAACTGAGTGAAACGGGTAATGGTGCGTTCGAGCTGCGGCGAGGCGTTGCCGCGGGTGCGGATTTCCCAGCCGGCCTGCGGCAGCGCCGCGCGGGTGTC
>NZ_QTKI01000090.1:0-13969 GCF_010820945.1 Rhodopseudomonas sp. BR0C11 | reverse complement strand
CCGCAAGACACCGACGCGCTCGACCTCGGGATCAACTACCGCGAGCCAGGTCATGGTCGCGAGCGTGCCGGCGAGCGCGGCGAAGAACGCCGCGGTCGGCCAGGTCCACGCCATCCATGCGAAGGAATCCATGATCAGAGCCCTCCCCGTCGATTGTTGCAGGCGAAGAGCCCGTCCCCATCATTGCGAGCGAAGCGAAGCAATCCAGAGCCCAGCACACGGAGCTGGATTGCTTCGTCGCTGCTCTCCTCGCAACGACGATGGGGGTGCACTCGCGTCATCATTCCCTCACACCCGGCCGAGCGCGAAGCCGCGCGCGATGTAGTTGCGGACGAACCAGATCACCAACGCGCCCGGGATGATGGTGAGCACGCCGGCGGCGGCGAGTAGGCCCCAGTCCATGCCGGCGGCCGACACGGTGCGGGTCATCACCGCCGAGATCGGCTTGGCGTTGACCGAGGTCAGGGTGCGGGCCAGCAGCAGCTCGACCCAGGAGAACATGAAGCAGAAGAACGCCGCGACGCCGATGCCGCTGGCGATCAGGGGCATCAGGATCTTCACGAAGAACCGCGGAAACGAGTAGCCGTCGAGGAACGCAGTCTCGTCGATCTCCTTCGGCACGCCGGAGACGAAGCCTTCGAGGATCCACACCGCCAGCGGCACGTTGAACAGGCAGTGCGCCAGCGCCACCGCCCAGGGCGTATCGAACAGGTTCAGCGCCGAATACAGATTGAAGAACGGCAGCGCATAGACCGCGGCCGGCGCCATGCGGTTCGACAGCAGCCAGAAGAACAGGTGCTTGTCGCCAAGAAAGCGATAGCGCGAGAACGCGTACGCCGCCGGCAGCGCGAACGAGATCGACAGCACGGTGTTGATGACGACGTATTGCAGCGAGTTGATGTAGCCCGAATACCAGCTCGGATCGGTGAAGATCGTCCGGTAGTTCTCCAGCGTGGGCTGGTGCGGCCACAGCGTCATGGTCGAGACGATTTCGCCGTTGGTCTTGAAGCTCATGTTGACGAGCCAATAGATCGGCAACATCAAAAATAGCAGATACAGCGCCATGACGATGCGGCGGCCGGGGATCGAATGCATCACGCGCTCCCTTCGGTCGGCTGGCGCTCGGCGCCGGCGTTGGTCATCACGGTGTAGAACACCCAGCACACGATGATGATGATCAGGTTGTAGACGATCGACAGCGCCGCGGCCTTGCCGAGGTCGAACTGCCCGAGCGCGATCTTGACCAGCTCGATCGAGATGAAAGTGGTCGAATTGCCCGGCCCGCCGCCGGTGACGACGAACGGCTCGGTGTATATCATGAAGCTATCCATGAACCGCAGGAGCACGGCGATCAGCAGCACGCGGTGCATCTTCGGCAGCTGGATCGCCTTGAACACCGCCCAGCGCGACGCGCCGTCGATCTGCGCCGCCTGATAATACGCGTCCGGGATCGACTTCAGGCCGGCGTAGCACAAGAGCGCCACCAGGCTGGTCCAGTGCCAGACGTCCATCACCACCACCGTGGCCCAGGCGTCGAAATCGTTGGACACGTAGTTGTAATTGAAACCGAGATGATTGAGCGTGTAGCCCATCAGGCCGATGTCGGGGCGGCCGAAGATCTGCCAGATGGTGCCGACCACGTTCCACGGGATCAGCAGCGGCAGCGCCATGATCACCAGGCAGAACGCCACCGACCAGCCGTGGCGCGGCATCGCCAGCGCCACCACGATGCCGAGCGGCACCTCGATCGCCAGGATGATCGCCGAGAACGCCAGATTGCGCCACAGCGAGGCGAAGAACCGGCCACCGAGATCAGTCGACGGATCGAGCAGCTCCTTGAACCAGCCCACCCCGTTCCAGAAGAACTGGTTGTTGCCGAAGGTGTCCTGCACCGAATAGTTCACCACCGTCATCAGCGGCAGGATCGCCGAGAACGCCACGATGGCGAACACCGGCAGCACCAGGAACCAGGCTTTCTGGTTGACGACCTTGTCCATCAGGCGACCTGCTCCAGTGAGCTGCCTTCGACGATTTCGCTGTCGGCATAGACGTGAATGCGCGACGGCTCGAACCGCAGCGCCGCTTCATCCCCGCTCGGCGAGAAGCCATCCGGCACCCGCGCGGCGATCTTGACGTCACCGACCCGCACCGACGCAAACCGGATGCGGCCGAGATCGTCGATCCGTTCGACACGGCCGGTCATCAGGCCGGGGGCCTTGGCGGTGAGGTGGACGAATTCCGGTCGCACCCCGATCTCGATCTTGCCGGCGGGCAGCTTGTCGTAACTGCGCGCGAGCGGCACGCGATGGCCGGCGACCAGCGCCTCGCGGCCCTTCACCTCGGCTGGCACGATGTTCATGCCCGGCGAGCCGATGAAATAACCGACGAAGGTGTGGGCGGGGCGCTCGAACAGTTCCTCCGGCGTGCCGCTCTGCACGACGCGGCCGTCGTGCATCACCACCACGGTGTCGGCGAAGGTCAGCGCCTCGGTCTGGTCGTGGGTGACGTAGATCATCGTCAGGTCGAGCGCGCGGTGCAGCGCCTTGAGCTTCGAACGCAGCTCCCACTTCAGATGCGGATCGATCACCGTCAGCGGCTCGTCGAACAGGATCGCGGCAACGTCGCTGCGCACCAGTCCGCGGCCGAGCGAGATCTTCTGCTTGGCGTCGGCGGTGAGCCGCGTCGCCTTGCGCTTTAAGTTCGGCGTCAGATCGAGCAGGTCGGCGATCTCGGCGACCCGCCGGTCGATCTCGGCCTTCGGCACACCGCGGTTCTTCAGCGGGAACGCCAGATTCTCGCGCACCGTCATGGTGTCGTAGATCACCGGAAACTGGAACACCTGCGCGATGTTGCGCTCGCGGGTGGAGAGCGCGGTGACGTCGCGGCCGTCGAACAGGATCTTGCCGCGCGACGGCGTGACGATGCCCGAGATGATATTCAGCAGCGTGGTCTTGCCGCAGCCCGACGGGCCGAGCAGCGCATAGGCGCCGCCCTGCCGCCAGGTCATCGACACCGGCTTCAGCGCATAGGCCTGCGGCGGCAGGTCGTCTCCGACCAGATAGGAGTGAGCAAGATCGACGAGATCGATGCGCGCCATCGGGCTGTCCCCTCAGATCGGCTTCGGCGCGGCGACGAGGCGATCGGCCGCGTCGAACACGAACAGATTGGCGGGGTCGAGGATGGCGTCGAGCGTCTGGCCCGGCTCGAACTCGTGGATGCCGTGCAGCACCGCGACCCAATAGTCGTCGCCGCGCTTCAGATGCACGAAGCTCTCCGAGCCGGTGATCTCGGTCACCGCCACGGTCGCCTGGAACGCATGCCGCTCCGGATCGGCGCTCTTCACCTCGATCTGATGCGCACGGAAGCCGACGCGGTAGGCGCCATCGGAGAGCCCGGCGAACACCCCGGTCGCCGGCGCGGTGACGCCGCCGGAGTAATGCACGGTGCCGGCCTTCTTCTCGGCGCCGACGAGATTGAGCGGCGGATCGGAGAACACCTGCGCCACCCGCATGGTGTCGGGCTTGCGATAGACTTGCGGGGTCGGCCCGACCTGCAGCGCCTGGCCTTCCCACATGCAGATGGTGCGGCCGCCGAGCAGCAGGGCTTCGGACGGCTCTGTGGTGGCATAGACGAAGATCGCGCCGGAGGCCTCGAAGATCTTCGGCAGCTCGGTGCGCAGCTCCTCGCGGAGCTTGTAGTCGAGGTTGGCGAGCGGCTCGTCGAGCAGCACCAGATCGGCGCCCTTGACCAGCGCGCGAGCGATCGCGGTGCGCTGCTGCTGGCCGCCGGAGAGCTGCAGCGGCGTGCGCTGCAGATACGGCTCGAGCTTGAGCAGCTTGGCGGCCTCGGCGACGCGGCGCTCGATCTCGGCGCGCGGCTTGCGCTGCACCCGCAGCGGCGAGGCGATGTTCTCGTACACCGTCAGCGACGGGTAGTTGATGAACTGCTGATACACCATCGCCACCGAACGGCTGCGCACATCGGCGCCGGTGACGTCCTTGCCGTCGACCAGCACGCGGCCGGTGGTCGGTTTGTCGAGGCCGGCGAGCAGCCGCATGATCGAAGTCTTGCCCGACAGCGTCGGCCCGAGCAGCACGCTGAGCGTGCCGCGTTCCAGCGTCAGCGATACGTTGCGGATCGCCGGAGCGCCGTCCAGCACCCTGGTGACATTCTCCAGGCTGACGCTCATGCCCGGCCTCCCGCTTGCTGCTGGGGCTTCTCGGCGGCGCGGCGGTCGGAGATCCACTGGTCGAGCGCGGCAACCGCGGCCGGTGTCAGCCGCAAGCCGAGCTTGGATCGCCGCCAGACGATGTCGTCCGCGCTGCAGGCCCATTCGCGGCTCATCAGATAGCGGACCTCGGCCTCCGTCAATGTGGCGCCGAAGTCGCGGCCAAGATCGGCCGCCGACTTGGCCGCGCCGAGCACGTCACGCGCCCGGGTGCCGTAGGCATGCACCAGCCGCGAGGCGTGAGCCGAGGCGAGGAACGGATAGTCGGGCAACAGATCGCCGATCAGCGCCGGACCACCGTCGATCGGGAAATCGCCGCCCGGCAGCGGCTGATGCGCGGTCCAGCCCTGTTTGGCCGTTCCGCCCTTCAGATAGGACGACAGCTTCTCCAGCGCCTCTTCGGCGAGCCGGCGATAGGTGGTGATCTTGCCGCCATAGATCGACAGCAGCGGCGCGCCGCCGGGGGTGTCGAGTTCGAACACGTAGTCGCGGGTCGCAGCCTTGGCTTCGCTGGCGCCGTCGTCATACAGCGGCCGCACGCCCGAGAACGTCCACACCACGTCGGCCGGCGTCACCGGCTTGGCGAAATAGCCGCTCACCGCCTTGCACAGATAGTCGATTTCTTCCGGCGTCGCTTTCACCTGCGACGGATCGCCGTGATAATCGCGGTCGGTGGTGCCGATCAGGGTGAAGTCGCCCTGATACGGAATCGCGAACACGATGCGGCCATCGGCATTCTGGAAGATGTAGGCGCGATCGTGTTCATAGAGCTTGCGGGTGACGATGTGCGAGCCCTGCACCAGCCGCACCTTGTAGCGAGCATCGACCCCGGCGCCGGAGCCGAGCACGCCTTCGACCCAGGGACCGGCGGCGTTGACCAGCGCCCGCGCCTGGATCGTGCTGCGCGCGCCGCTGCCAACATCTTCCAGCGTCACCTGCCAGATGCCGTCGTGCTGGCTGACCTGCACCGCGCGGGTGCGGGTGCGGATCTCGGCGCCGCGCTCGGCGGCATCACGCGCGGTGAGCACCACCAGCCGCGCGTCGTCAACGAAGCAATCGGAATACTCGAAGCCCTTGGTGTAGCGCCCGGGAATCAGCGGCTTGCCGACTTCGTCATGCGCCAGGTCGACCGAACGGGTCGGCGGCAGCAGCTTCCGGCCGCCGAGATAATCATACAGGAACAGCCCGAGCCGCAGCCGCCAGGCGGGGCGCAGGCCGTCGTGATGCGGCAGCACGAAACGCAGCGGCCCGATGATATGCGGCGCGATCTGCCACAGCCGCTCGCGCTCGATCAGCGCTTCGCGCACCAGGCGAAACTCGAAATATTCGAGATAGCGCAGCCCACCATGGATCAGCTTGGTCGACCATGACGAGGTGCCGCTGGCGAGGTCATTCATCTCGCACAGGAACACGGAATGTCCCCGGCCCGCCGCATCGCGCGCGATGCCGCAGCCGTTGATCCCGCCCCCGATGATCGCGAGGTCGTACACCATCCCCACCGACGCTCCTCACCGCATCGCAGCATTTTGCTGCAATGCACTTTCGCTTCTGTCGATTTACGCTGGAAAACGAATAAAGCACAAACCAAAACGAAAGCAACTGCGATCTGCAAGAGGATCGCGTTTCCAGACGCGAAATCGCGCCCAGAGACTGGGAGACAGGCACAACTGACGATGGGAGAGGCGGTTTAGGCCGCGGATTCGTCGAGCTCGGGTTTCGCCGGGCAGGCTTCGATTACCTCGATACCATTGGCATCGCAGATCGCCTGCAGAGACGACGGCAGCGCGCGGTCGGTGACAAAGGTCTGGATCTGGCTGAGATCGGCGATCCGCACCGGCGCGTTGCGCTCCAGCTTGGTCGAATCCGCCACCAGCATCACGCTGCGCGCATTGGCGATGATCGCCTGCGAGGCCTGGACTTCGCGATAGTCGAAGTCGAGCAGCGCCCCCTCTTCGTCGATCGCCGAGGCGCCGATGATCGCGTAATCGACCTTGAACTGGCCGATCAGGCTGGTGGCGGTGGAGCCGATCACCGCGCCATCCGCGCGCCGCACGGTGCCGCCGGCAACGATCACCTCGATCCGCGGATGCCGATACAGCAGCATCGCGACGTTGAGATTGTTGGTGATCACCAACAGGTCCTGGTGCGCCGACAGCGCGCTGGCGACCTCTTCGGTGGTGGTGCCGATATTGATGAACAGCGAGCAGCCGTTGGGAATCCGCGCCGCCGCTGCGGCCCCGATCGCCTTCTTCTCCTCGGCGGCAACGAAGCGCCGCGCCTCATAGGCGAGATTGGCGACGCCCGAGGCGATGATCGCGCCGCCGTGGATTCGCGTCAGCGAGCGCTGGTCGCACAGATCGTTGAGATCCTTGCGGATGGTCTGCGCCGACACCTCGAAGCGACGCACCAGATCCTCGACCATCACCCGGCCCGAGGCCCGGGCGAGGTTGAGGATTTCAGACTGACGATGGGTCAGAGCCGTCACGCACGCACCTTGCAACATTGATGCGCCATGGTGCGGCTGTTCGCGCGTCAGGTCAACGCGCCACGCGAGACGGCTGCGATCCGCAACACGCACGGCCTCATGGTGAGGAGGCGCGAAGCGCCGTCTCGAACCATGGCTGCTGGTACTGCGCGGCCCACCCTTCGAGACGCCCGGCTGCGCCGGGCTCCTCAGGGTGAGGACTCAGTGACCGCAACAAGGCCGCATGACGGGCCAAAACGGAGGCGACGGCCGTTTGGACTCACAAGCCGCTATGCCGGCCGCACCATCTCGAACATCGCGTCGGGGCGAATCTCGAAATAGTCGCCGCGCCGGCCGGCGCGCACGATCGGCCGCGCTGCGGCGGTCTGATAGACGCCGTCTTCGATCAGGCGCTTGTCGATGTGCACCATTACCACCTCGCCGATCGTCAGCCAGGCGTCGACCTCGACGCCGTCGGCGCCCTTGAGCCGGACGATCTCGGACAGCTTGCATTCGAACGACACCGGGCTCTCGGCAACCCGCGGCGGCTTCACCAGTTCGCTGTCGAGCTTGGTGAGATTGCCGAGCGCGAATTCGTCGACTTCGTGCGGCACGCTGGCGGAGGTGGCATTCATCGCCTGCGCCAGATCCATCGTCACCAGATTCCACACGAACTCGCCGGTGCGCTGGATGTTGGCGACGGTGTCCTTCCAGGTGGTGGACGAGAACCCGATCAGCGGCGGATGATAGTTGAAGGCATTGAAGAAGCTGTACGGCGCGAGGTTGACGCGGCCCTCGGCATCGCAGGACGAAATCCAGCCGATCGGCCGCGGCGCAATGATCGCGTTGAACGGGTCGTGCTTGAGGCCGTGCCCGTTCGCCGGCTTGTAGGAATGCAGATCAGTCACGCGGGATGTCCTTGTTGTTATTGCGCGTCGGCGCGCCGGCCGGCGCCGAGCGCCGCCAGTACGAAATCGATCATGTCCTCGAGCTTCGGCAGCTCCTTGGTGAAGCTCTGCGCGATCATCTGCGGATGGAAGAACCGGATCATCGCGGCGCAGGTGCAACTCGCCGCCTGCGGCACATCGGCGACCTTGAACTCGCCGCTCGCCACGCCCTGGACGATCACCTCGCCGATCGTGCCGGTGATGAACTCCATATGGGCGATGCAGACGTCCCAGTTTTCCTCCATCGCGATCGCCACCATCTCGTGCAGCTTGGCGTCGCCGATGTAGCGCTCGCAATTCATCCGGTGCACGGTGGTGAGCAGATCGCGCAGCCGCTGCACCGCCGACCCCGGCGCATGCACGATGGCCACCGCCGCCTGCTCGACCTCGCCCATCAGATGCCGCGCCACGCCCTTGTGGATCGCCTTCTTCGAATCGAAGAAGCGATACACGTTGGCCGGGCTCATCTGCAGCAGCTTGGCGATGTCGGCCACCGTGGTCTTCTGGTAGCCGATCTCACGGAACAGCCGTTCGGCCACCACCAGGATGCGGTGCCGCATGTCGGCTTCGGTATTCTCAGAAACAAGCGTCATCGGGCCAAGATATTCAATTATTCCGCCGCGTCGGCAAGCGGAAAGGCGTTCGGGCCACCGGTGCCGTGTTGCGGCGCAAGATCCGGCTCGGCGACCTTCCCACGTTCGTCCAGGCTGTTCCGGAACCACAGCGCGTACAGGCCCGGCAGATAGAACAACGTCAGGAAGGTGGCGACGAACAGGCCGCCCATGATGGTGATCGCCATCGGGCCCCAGAACGCCGAGCGCGACAGCGGGATCATCGCCAGGATCGCCGCCAGCGCGGTCAGCACCACCGGTCGCGCCCGGCGTACCGTCGCCTCGACGATCGCCTCGCGCCGGGTCGAGCCGTGCGCGACGTCGCTCTCGATCTGGTCGACCAGGATCACCGCGTTACGCATGATCATGCCGGCAAGCGCGATCAGGCCGAGAAGCGCCACGAAGCCGAACGGCGCCGAGGCGACGTTGAGGCCGAGCGAGGCGCCGATGATGCCGAGCGGCGCGGTGAGGAACACCAGCAACAGCCGCGGGAAGCTCTGCAGCTGGATCATCAGCAGCGCCAGCATCGCGATCACCATCACCGGAAACAGGATGAAGATCGACGCATTGCCCTTAGTCGACTCTTCGATCGCGCCGCCGGTTTCGATCCGGTAGGCCGGCTGCAGATTGGCGCGGATGCTCTCGAGCTGCGGCCAGATCGCATTGGTGACGTCCGGCGCCTGCACGCCGTCGACGACGTCGCCACGCACGGTAATCGCCATGTCGCGATTGCGGCGCCACAGGATCGGCTCCTCGTGCGAATACTCGACCTTGGCGACCTGCGACAGCGGCACCGCCATGCCGTTACGCGCCGTGATGGTGAGTTCGCCGATCCGGGCGAGATCGAGCCGCTCGTTCGGCACCGCGCGCGCGACCACGCCGATCTTCTCGACGCCGTCACGCACCGTGGTGACTTGCGCGCCGGAGATCAGCATCGCCAGCGCCTGCGAGACGTCCTGCGGCGTGAGGCCGAGCGCGCGGGCACGCGACTGATCGACCACCAGCTTCAGATACGGCGACTGCTCGTTCCAATCGAGATGCGGATCGATGACGCTCGCGTTCTTCTTCACCACGTCGCGGACCTGATAGGCGATCTCGCGCACCTTGGCGGTGTCCGGGCCGATCACCCTGAACTGAACCGGGAAGCCGACCGGCGGGCCGAAATTGAAGCGGTCGACACGCACCCGCGCCGCCGCGAGCCGGCCGCCATGCGCCGCCTGCTCGATCCGCGCCTTGATCCGCTCGCGCGCCGCGACGTCCTTGGCGACGATCACGATCTCGGCGAAGGATTCGGTCGGAAGCTGCGGATTGAGGCCGAGCCAGAACCGTGGCGAGCCCTTACCGACATAGGCCGTATAGGTGGCGATATCGCCGTCGTCCTTGAGCAGCGTCTCGGCTTCCTTCACCGACTTCGTGGTGACATCGAAGGCGGTGCCTTCGGGCAAGCGGAGCTGCAGGAATAGTTCGGGCCGTTCCGACAGCGGGAAGAACTGCTGCTGCACATGGCCGAAGCCGACCACCGCGGCGATGAAGATGCCGACCGTGGCCGTCACCACCGTGCCGCGCCAGCGCACGCACCACGTCACCGCGGCGCGGAGCGCGCGATAAATCCGGGTGTGATACACCTCGTCCGGATTGTGGCCTTTCTTGCCGGCGAAGTCCGGCAGCAGCTTGACGCCGATATAGGGCGTGAAGATCACCGCGACGAACCACGAGGCGATCAGCGCGATCGCGACGATCCAGAAGATGCCGCCGGCATACTCCCCGACCGCAGAATTGGCGAAGCCGATCGGCAGGAAGCCGGCCGCGGTGACCAGCGTGCCGGTCAGCATCGGAAACGCCGTCGACTCCCAGGCGAACGACGCCGCCTTGGCGCGGTCCCAGCCCTGCTCCATCTTCACTACCATCATCTCCACCGCGATGATGGCGTCGTCGACCAGCAGGCCGAGCGCGATGATCAGCGCGCCGAGCGTGATCCGGTGCAGATCGAGCGACATCACGTTCATGACGATGAACACGATCGCCAGCACCAGCGGCACCGACAGCGCCACCACGATGCCGGTGCGCCAGCCGAGCGCCAGGAACGACACGAACAGCACGATCACCAGCGCCTCGACGAACGAGCGCATGAACTCGCCGACCGCGTGCTTCACCACTTCGGGCTGGTCGGCGATCTGCTCGATGTCGATGCCCTGCGGCACGTCGGCCATGAACGCCGCGGTCGCCGCACTGACCTGCTCGCCGAGTTGCAGGATGTTGGCGCCCTTGGCGGTGACAATGCCGATGCCGATCGCCGGCTTGCCCTTCTGCCGCACCTGGTAATCGGTCGGATCGACATAGCCGTGGCGGATCTCGGCGACGTCGCCGAGGCGAAACACCCGGCCGCCGCTTTCGACCGGTGTCTCCGCCACGGCCTGCGCACCATCGATCGCGCCGGTGACGCGCAGCGGCACGCGCTGCGACGAGGTCTCGACCGTGCCGGCAGGCACCACCGCGTTCTGCTTGGCGAGCGAGTCGAAGATCGCTTGCGGCGTCAGGCCGAGCGTCGCCAGCTTGGCGTGCGAGAACTCGACATAGATTTTCTCGTCCTGGGTGCCGTAGATGTTGACCTTGGAGACGTTGGCGATCTTGAGCAGCCGCTGCCGCAATCCTTCGGCGGCCTTCTTGAGCTGTGCGTAGGTCGCGCCGTCGCCGGTCATCATGTAGAGAATCGAGTCGACGTCGCCGTACTCGTCGTTGATCGACGGGCCGATCAGACTGCTCGGCAATTGCGGCGCGACGTCCCACAGCTTCTTGCGCAGCAGATAGAGCAGGTGCGGCACTTCGGACGGCGGCGTCGAGTCGCGGAATGTCACCTGCATCGCGGTGAACGACGCCTTCGAATAGGTCTGCACCTTTTCGAAGTAAGGCAGCTCCTGCAGCTTCTTCTCGATCGGGTCGGCGACCTGTTCCTGCATCTCCTTGGCGGTGGCGCCCGGCCAGATCGCCGACACCACCGCGACCTTGACGGTGAATGACGGATCTTCGGCGCGGCCGAGCCGCTGATACGAATAGATGCCGGTGAAGCCGAGCGCGCAGATCAGAAACAGGATCAGCGCCGGATGTCGGACCGCCCAGGCCGACAAATTGAAACGCATCGTCGCACTCCCCAGCGCAGATCAGAACGTCAGAGCCGACACCACCCGCACTTTTTCCGCCGGATCGAGTTTCTGCACGCCGAGCGTGACGATCTGATCGCCTTCGTCGACGCCCTCGGCGATCACCACGTCTTCGGTCTCGTATGCCTTCACGGCGACCCGCTTCAGCTTCACCTCGCCGCCGCCGTCGACGACGTACAGCGACGGCTCGCCGCCCTGATTGAACAGCGCCGACAGCGGCACGCGGGCGACGCGGACCTTATCGGGATCGGTCAGCGTCAGCGTCGCGGTCATGCCGAGCACGACGCGGTCGTCGGCGTCCGGCAGCGAGAACTTGGCCAGGAACGTGCGGGTCGCGGGATCGGCGAGCGGCGCCACCTCGCGCAGCTTGGCGAGGTAGTGCCGGCCGGGCTCGGACCACAGCGTGACATCGGCCAGCCCTTTGGTGGCGCGGGTGATCAGCGTCTCGGGGATTGCCACCACCGCTTCCTTCTCGCCAATCCGCGCGAGCCGGAACGCGGCCTGACCGGCTGCCACCACCTGCCCGGGTTCGACCAGCGCGGCTGCGACGACGCCGCGGCTGTCGGCTTCAAGCGTCGCGTAGGATAGCGAGTTGCGGGTTAGCTCGACGGAGCGCTCGGCGCGGACGAAGCGGGCGCGGGCCTCGTCCGCGGTGGCGCGCGCCTGATCCATCTGGGCTTCGGTCGCCCAGCCCTTGGCGCGGAGCTCCTTGGCGCGGTTTTCAGACGCGATCGCCTGCGCCAGCACGCCCTTGGCGGCACTGTGTTCGGCCTCGGCCTGCTCGGCCTGCAGCTTCAGATCGGTCTGATCGAGCAGCGCGAGCTTCTGGCCGACTTCCACGGTGTCGCCGACCTCGACGAGGCGCTTGGCCACCTTGCCGGTGACCCGGAAGCCGACATCGGTCTCGGTGCGCGGCTTGATCGTGCCGACGAAGCTGCGCTCCGGCGCCTGTGGGGTGTAATGCACCGCCGTGACCAGGACCGGACGCTTGGAGAGCTCTTGTTTGGCGTCTTTGCCGTCGCAGCCCGCCAGACCGAGCACCGCCACGGCCAGCAGGGTACCTGCCAACAGCCTGAAAAACCCGTCGAAAACAGAAATCGCACGCATCGGCAGCCTCCCCTTGCGGTGATGGGAACTGTCGATTGATTTTTGACGATTGTCAATAATCGTCAGAAATCATGAGTCCGTGATGGAGGCCGATTCTGTTTCCGGGCTCTCACGCCCCCCCTACACGCCCTCATACGCTCGCTGGAGGGCGCTGACGTCGAGCTTCACCATCTGCATCATCGCCTGCATGGCGCGCTTGGCGCCTTCGCGGTTCGGGCCCGCGAACAGCTTGAGCGCGTCGGCGGGGACGATCTGCCAGGACAGGCCGTAGCGGTCGCGCAGCCAGCCGCACGCCACCGGCTCGCCGCCATCCGCCAGCAACGCATCCCACAGCCGATCGACTTCGGCCTGATCGACGCAATCGATCTTGAACGACACCGCGTGATTGAACGGCAGCGGCGTGCCGCCATTGAGCGCCATGAACGGCTGCCCGGCGACCGTGAACTCGACCACCAGCACCGAGCCTTCGGGCCCGCTCGGGGTGTCGACGACGCTGCGCTGGACGTTGTCGATCCGCGAGTCCGGCAGCAGCGACACGTAGAACTGGGCTGCCTGTTCGGCCTCGCCGGCAAACCACAGACAAGGAACGATCGTCGACATTCGCGCATCCTCCCGCACAACGCATCTGCATTGTGCCGAGGACGATCGAACGCGCTGCCGGCCGACAGCCGACGCGAATTTTCAAAAGCAATGACGATCGAACGTCAGCTCGCCAGCTTCAGGCTGCCTTCGCATTGCCGGCGCAGTTCGATCAGCGCCTTGTTGAGCTGACCGGTGAGCAGATCGAGCCCTTCCGGGGAGATCGTCTTCGCATCGCGCTCGATCGAACGCGCGATCTCGGCGATCGGGTGGAAGCCGAGCGTGCGGGCCCCACCCTTGAGCGAATGTGCTTCGACCTCGATGGTGTGGCGGTCCATCTGTTCGGCGAAGCGCCGGAACAGCGCGATCCGCCGCTCGGTTTCAGCGAAGAACAGCGCCACCATCTCGCTCACCTGATCCTGGCCGATCTCGGCGGTGAGTTCGGCGAGCGTGTCCATATCGACCTGCATCGGCGGCGACGGCATCGTCACCGGCGTCGACGCACCGCGCAGCGCCCGCAGCACGGCCGCGACCAGCGCCGGCTTGCGCAGCGGCTTGGACAGGAAGTCGTTCATGCCGGCGTCGCGGCAGACTTTGACGTCGTCCGGGAAGGCGTTCGCAGTGAGCGCGATGATCGGCAGCTTGGCGAGCGCGCCGCCCTTGCCGCGGATCGCGCGGGTGGCGGCAAGGCCATCCATGTTGGGCATCCGCACGTCCATCAGCACGACGTCGAACTCGCCCTCGCCTGCCGCCGTCACCGCGTCGGTGCCGTCGGACACCACGGTGATTTCGGCGGCGAATTCCTGCAGCATCTTCATCACCACCATCTGGTTGGTGGCGTCGTCTTCGGCGATCAGGACGCGCAGCGGGCGGCC